>NZ_JBEPWD010000001.1:0-33767 GCF_041642575.1 Salegentibacter sp.
ATGCTTACAAGCTGATTAATGTAAATTTTACACTATCATTAAACTAATGTTAATAAAAAAAATAACCTCCTTTTTTTGAAGCTACAGCAAATTAAACATGCCTTTCTTTTAAAACACAGTAATCTATTTAAATGGTCCACTAATGATTAGGGGGGAGAACCCGGAAGGAAGTGCAATAATTCAGACAATTATTTTTGTCCAGAAAATAAGGCAAAAAAAACAGGGACCGAAGTCCCTGTTAGTATTCTAAGTAAAAGTCTGAATAGATAATTCAGCTCGATACAGTTTATTAATTCTGATCGCCTGGTCCAATATTCGGATTGGCATCAATTTCGGCCTGCGGAATTTTATAAATCCACTCATCATTAATTGAAGGTCGTTCCTGGAAGAATCCATCCTGATAAAGTATGGCTGAAGCTCCTGAACCGCCATCTGCAGCATGATCAATAGGCTCATCCCATCTTATTTTATCTGTGTACAAGAAACCTTCACCCCACAGCTCCAAATTACGCTGAAACTTGATATGTTCCAATAAACTCTCCTTTGTATCATAAACCGATACATCATAATCGCTGTCACGCATTTCACCCAGAGGCTTTAAAGCTTCCTGTGCCTCAGTGATGTTATCCAACATCGCTTCTGCTTCGGCTTCTATCAAATACATCTCAGCACTACGCATATAGATTATATCATCCGGATCTATAGTTCCCGGGTTTTGCTGACGGAATTTTACATGCATATATGGGTGTAGGTTGTGCCCACCAGTAAGGTCGTATTCCGCCTTGTATTCTTCTATTTTAGCATCATAAAGGTCACGATCGGTATAATTTGGATCGTTCCCAAAACCACCTTCTCCATTTGAAGCTGAGCTGTTAGTATTTGGTGCATCAGCCAGGAAGAGGTCTCTTCTATAGTCTGTTTCCGGAATTTGGTTGTACAACCTCTTATCTATTAGTTTAGGGTTGTTTCTGTTTTGACTTCCATTAAAATCATTACCGATTAAATAGAAATAAGAACGGAAAAATGTAGTTTCTGTGGTGATTACATTACTACCCCAAATAACTTCAGGAAGGCTAACTGTGTTAAATCCAGATTTATAATCGCTTTCACTCATAAGCGGATAATTTGCTCTTGCCATTTTAGCAGCATCTGCAGCAGTTCTCCAGTCCCCTCTGTTTAATGCAATCCTGGCTTTTATACCATAGGCAACATCAACATTTAGTTGAGATTTATCCGATCTTGACGTAGCATCACTAAGATATGTTATGGCTTCATCAACATCGTCCTGAATTTGATCATAAATCACCTCAACTGTGGCTCTTGGTTCACTGGTAAAAGGAGATTCAGATTTGAATAATAATGGCACCCCCGGATCACTTGAAGGGTTTCCTATTAAATAGCCTTTTGCATAGTGAGTAACCAATGAGTGGTAAGCCCATGCTCTGTATGCATAAGCCTGCCCAATGATTTCTCTCAATCGATCATCTTCAACAAGGCTACCATCAGTAGCTTTTTCGATTATAGCATTAGCACTGGCGATAATGTGATAGCGCTGATACCATAATTGTTCAGAAGTTGTTGATGTTTCCTGTGTATGCGAAACCCATTGGGTTTCATCCTGCCATCCTAAATTATTGGCTCTCGCAGAATGGATTACTCCTCCAGGAATATTGTCATCAATCGGAATCCAGTAATGGTTTCCTGATCTAAAAGAAGTTCCTCCCGGAATAATTTGAGCTTGGGCATACAAGAATCTATGCATACCATTAAGTATCAACGCCATGTTCTCTGCTGTTGCAAAGGCATCAGTTTCTGAAATAGCGTCTGTAGGTGCTGTTTCAAGAAAATCATCTGAACAGGACGTTACAGTTAGGAATGCTATGGACAATAGCATTAAGTTTATTTTTCTTAACATAATGAAATGTTTTTATTTATTGTTTTCTTATTAAAATCCGATATTCAAACCTAAAGACACAATTCTCGCAGGGTTGTAATCGTTACCAGCCGGAGTTCCAGATAAATTATACTGAGGATCTAATCCCTCTCTTTCGCTCTTAAGGTATAAGTTCTCTCCAATAACTGAAAGGGTAAGATTATCTATCCCAAGATTGCCAGTTAGTGAACTATCAAAGGTGTAACCTAAGTTAACATTTCTAAGTGACCAAAAAGAAGCATCTGTTAAGAATCTTGTTGATTGAGATCGTACTAAATCCGGGTTACCGCTCTCTAATCTTGGAACGTTCGTAATATCACCCGGTTCACGCCAAGCGTCTAATATGTCAGGATGGTAAGAGCTTCCAAAGTTTCCACTATGCATCATTGCTGCATATCCGTTATCTAAAAACTTACCACCTATACCGTAAGTGATCAACACATCTAAATTAAAACCTTTGTAGCTAAAGCTATTTGAAACAGACCCCAATAAATCAGGGATTGAACTGTCTCCAGTATAGGCTCTCTCAGTATCCTGCCAGTCATTAGTAGTCTCCTGTTCTCCATTTGCACCTAAAACAGGTACACTGTTACCGTCGTCATCTATTTCAAATTTATAAAATAACTGATCACCGGTTTCGGGATCTACCCCAGCTGAGTGGAGTATGAAGTAGTCATATCTGGATCTTCCTTCTTCCCATCTCTTAGAACCGTTAACAAAAGGATCCGGGATGCTGGTGATTTCATTTTTAAATGTTGAGGCCTGTAATGTTAAATCCCAGTCAAAATCACTGGTATTTACAAGATCAAAATTTAAACCAAGCTCCCAACCGGAATTGTACATATCTGCAATGTTTGCCGGATAGGAATTCAAACCATTACTTAGTGCTATTGGTAAGTTGTATAAAAGATCTGTAGAATTTCTTTTGTAATATTCTATGGTTCCATCTACAAAGTTATCAAACAAACCAAACTCCAGGGCTACATCCCAGCTATCTACAGTTTCCCATTGTAAATTAGAGTTACCTATATCAGTCCAGATTATTGCTGGCTGACCGGCATTAGATGTTAAGCTATATCTTGGTTGTGATAAGAAGAAGTCACCTAAGTCATCGTTACCTACCTGACCAAAAGATCCTCTTATCTTCAATTTGTTAATAAACTCTATATCCTGAATAAAGTCTTCTTTATCCATTCTCCAGGAAGCACCCACAGAATAGAAGTTACCCCATCTGGTCTCAGTTCCAAAAACGGAGGATCCGTCCCTTCTTGCAGAGGCGCTTAAGTAATATTTATCGTCGAAATTATAATTAGCTCTTACAAAATAACTTTCAATCGTTTTGTTAGTTGTAGACCCACCTAAAGTAACTGGGGTTGCAAAGTTTGCAAATTCAAAAATACCTTCAGCGGTTTGATCTATAGCTGTTCCAAAATTTGAGGAAAATTGCCTGTCAAAACTTTCATGACCAGCTGTAATATCTACATTGTGAAAATCATTTAGGGTATTAGAATAGGTTAAGATCTGGTTGAAGTTCTCTACTTCTCTTCTAAACCTTGTTTCACCATATCTACCTGTAGGCTGCGCATCACCTATAATGTTATTCTCGTAACCTTTATTAAGACCTTCATTGATATCTCTACCGTAATTTACTCTGAAGTTAAGACCATCAATTATTCTGAAGTCGGCATAATATCTAAATCCATAAGTATTATCCCTGTTTTGTTCATCATTTAGTAACAATTCCTGCAACGCATGACGCCCCTGACTAACAGGTCTTGAACCAATGTTATAATCAGGAAAACCTTCTCCATTATCAAATACAGGATTCCCTCCAGCATCAAGAACTAAATTCCCATCTAAATCATTTACATATACAGGATAAATAGAACCTATATTTTTAGCAAAACCAAAAGGGTTAACAATACTTGTGGTACCAGCCGATGCCGGACCTCTGGATTCTGTAATTGTGATATTAGCACTACCTCCGGTTGATATCCAATCATTAATTTCAAAGTCTCCATTTAGACGGGTCGTTAAACGATCGAATTCGGTAGTAACAACATAACCTTCTTCTTCTAAATAGGAAGTTGAAAAGTAGACTTGGCTATTTTCTCCTCCACCAGAGACATTAACATTATAATTTTGTCTAACTCCGGTTTGTTGCATAACATCGTACCAGTCCAGGCTTTTATAGATAACCTCTGCATTGGGGTTCAGACGCCCATCTGTTCCAACAATCTGATCATTTGGAACGTTGAATGGATTATAAGCTAACTGGTTATAAATATTAGCTGAAGCATAAGCAGGATCGCCACCACCAGAATTTGAGTTTCTCAGCGCTTCCCACATGGTTTCGTAATATTCTCCCGGACTTACCTCGTCATAATTGGGAATACCCTGCATCACCAAACCAAACTGACTTGAAACAGAAGTTCTAATCTCTCCTTTCCGGCCGCTTTTTGTAGTAATTAAAACCACACCATTTGCAGCTCTGGAACCATATAAAGAGGTTGAAGCGGCATCTTTTAAAATTGTAAAAGACGCGATATCTTCCTGGTTAATAGTATTTAAGTCGCCCTCAAATGGGATTCCATCAACTACAAAAAGAGGTGCGGCACCTCCGCTTAATGTACCAACCCCACGAATCACAATACCCGGCGAAGAGCCTGGTTGTCCTGAAGCTGAAGTAAATTGCACTCCTGTTGCATTCCCTTCTATAGCAGCGATAGGGGAAGTAACATTTCGTTCAGACAGCTCTTCTGAGCCAATAACAGATGCAGATCCGGTGAAGGCCTCTAAGGTAGTACTACCATAGGCAACTACAACCACCTCTCCCAGAGCTTCAGCGTCTGCAGACAGCTGGACATCGTATACATCAGCAGCACCAACAAGTACCTCGCTGGTCACATAACCCAAGTAACTGAATTCTAATACATCTCCTTCTTCAACAGAAATGGAATAATTTCCATCAAAATCGGTTTGAGTACCATTATTGGTACCCTGTTCAATCACGTTCACCCCCGGAAGTGGCAAACCTTCTTCGTCCACAACCGTACCGGTAACGGTTTTTTCCTGTGCAAAGGAAATTTGCACAACAAACACTAACAGGAATGTTAGCATTACTTGTAGTCTTCTTTTCATATTTAAATAATTTGAATTTAGCTTAAAGTAAAACTCTTAATATAATCTTAATAAAACAAGTCTTTAAATTAAATTATTTTTATTACATAAATTCCTTAAACATTTGGGACATGGAATCTTCTTCATTTTTTACCTTTGATTCCCAAAGTCATTTCAATATGCTCCTTCCCTATTTTAATGAGACTAATATATATGAGTGCGGCACCGATGAAGCCGGAAGAGGCTGTTTGGCAGGACCGGTAACAGCTGCGGCAGTAATTTTACCTAAAAATTTCAGGAATGAGCTTTTAAACGATTCCAAACAAACCAAACTTAAAACGCGGAATTTGTTGAGAAGCATCATAGAACAGGATTGCACATCTTTTGGAGTTTCCCATGTGTTCATGGACGAAATAGATAAGATCAATATCCTTAACGCATCTATTCTGGGCATGCACCGGGCAATAGATCAACTAAAATGCGAGCCTGATCACATCCTCGTAGATGGCAACAAATTCAAGCCTTATTCCAGCATAGCCCATTCCTGTATTATTAAGGGAGATGGAAAATATCTGAGCATCGCAGCGGCCTCGATCCTTGCTAAAACCTACCGCGACGCATACATGGAAAAGATCCACGAGGAATTTCCTATGTATAACTGGAAACAAAACAAAGGTTACCCCACCTTCGAACACCGGGCTGCGATCCTGAAATATGGAAGCACAAAATATCACCGCCAAAGTTTTAAGTTGCTACCCGAAGAACAACTGAAACTGGAGATTTAATCCAGTATTTTAATTCATTTCTTTTGCGAATATAAAGAGGAAAATCAGCTGCTTGTGAGACCCTGAATCAAGCCCGCCTGCCGGACGGGCAGGTTCAGGGTGACGTATATTCCAGATGTTTACGTCATGCCGGGCCTGACCCGGCATCTCATTTCGGTTCTAAATTATGTGTCTCTCATCTTGTTGAAACAGGGGAACATAATAGCTCACTCCGATGAGATTTCTCCCTTTGGTCGAAATGACAAATCAAGGCTTATAAAGACCCCGCCCTGCGGCGGGGTTAATTCAGCCAGCCATTTTGAATGCGCCTGTGGCGCTTTGTGAATCTTCACAACAATTCGATCAAAAACAACGAATGAAAAAAATTATGAGACCCCGTCCTTCGACGGGGTTAATTCAGCCAGCCACTTCGCTTTGCCTTCGGCTTTGCGAAGTGGGGCTTCATTAAATTAAGGGGCCGCGAAGATATCTTCGCGGCCCCGCCTTTTAAAAACCAAACAAAAAGGATTAATTCAGACTGAAGGAACTCAGCAGCCTGATCTCGTTATCTGCATAGGTATATTGATGCAGGATATCATCCCCAACCATTAACAGCACCTCTTCCAGAGGGATCACATCATAGGTGTTAATGTCCTGAAAGTGGTCTGTTAAGGTTAAACCGGGGGATTGTGTTTTATCGTAAATTTTAAGTCCGGAGTCGCCATCGCAAACGAATAACAAATCGTCTTTTACACCGAGGCCGTAAGGGCTATCCATTTCATAAGTAGCCAGTAGTTCGGGATTCTGTTTATCGGCCACATCTATTACCTGTAACTGGCTCCAGGATTGTCCACATTCATTTCCACCGCGAATGGTAACGTAGGCCATATCTCCGTCTACCACCACCGGGTCGCAGCCCAGCACATGCTGGAGCACGGACACGAATTCAGGAGTTGAAGGATCTTCAATGCTGTAGATATACATTCCGGTTGAGCTTCCTAAATAGAGGTAATCGTCCTGATTAAAAATGGTTTCAATTTGCCAGCCCACATAATCTGTGGAAATATGCTCAGGACTGCTGAGGCTGGAAATATTAAAAACCGACAAGGTTTGTTGACCCACCACATACAGAAACTTATCCTTTATATTGAACCGGGCCATTGAGCCTCCTGTACCTGTTGCAGCAAATCCAGAAGCATCGGAATTAAAAGATTCGGCAGCCATAATCATTCTATCATCCCGAACCATTTCAATCTTTCTACGCTCTAACACATAACCAATTATAACCTCTTTTTGAAAATCGAGATTCTCGGTATCAACAAATGCGGCGCCAACGGGAGCGGTAGGTTGATAATTTTCAAACACATCCTCTACTCTTTCCTGTTGTTTTATATTATTGATATCGCTTATATCGAAAACCACCAGGTCCATCCCACTGTTCGCGAAAAGCATATCTTCCTTTATAGCAACATCAGTATTCTGTGGAATCTTCAGGTATTTTATTTTCTGCGGGGTTTCAGGATTGGAATTGTCTATAATATGCACTCCCCGGTTAACATCATTTATAAAAACATAATCTTTATAGGTATAGATCTTTCCGGCCTGTTCAATTTCCTTAGCCTCCTGGATATAAACCGAAGTTCGAAAATCAGCCACCGACATGGTTACCGGCACAGCAACCAGCTCCATGTTGCCGGCATCCTCTTCTTTTTGACAAGAGGTAAACAAAGTCATTAAAGCCATCAGGAGCAAAGCGATAAGAGAGTAGAAAATCCTCATAGTGGTAGTTGTTAGTTTCCTATTAGATGCAGCAATTCCTGAAAGGTTGCGTAGAAGTGATAAAAAAATTTCTGTCACTTTGTCAGAAACAGCTTTAGTCCTATCTTTGCAAATCTTATAGACCTAAAAGGCCAGAAATGTATTATGGAGAAGATAATTGACGAAAAACAACAAGGCAATAGTCTTGTAATAGAGCCAAAGAAAGAAAACACCCGTAAGCTCTTTATAGAGAGTTATGGTTGCGCGATGAATTTCAGCGATTCTGAGATCGTGGCTTCTATCCTTTCCAAAGAAGGTTTTAACACCACCCAGAATCTGGAAGAGGCCGATCTTGTATTGGTAAACACCTGTTCAATCAGAGAAAAGGCCGAACAAACTGTTAGGAAACGCCTTGAAAAATATAACGCGGTTAAGCGCATAAATCCTGAAATGAAGGTAGGCGTACTTGGTTGTATGGCCGAGCGCTTAAAAGACAAATTTCTGGAAGAAGAAAAGATAGTAGATCTAGTAGTGGGGCCGGATGCCTATAAAGATCTGCCTAATCTCATTAACGAAGTTGAAGCCGGAAGAAATGCGGTAAACGTAATTCTTTCAAAAGAAGAAACCTACGCTGATATCTCCCCTGTGCGTTTACAGAGCAATGGCGTTTCTGCTTTTGTTTCTATCACCAGGGGTTGTGATAATATGTGTACTTTCTGCGTGGTGCCTTTTACCCGCGGAAGAGAACGCAGTCGTGACCCGCAAAGCATCGTGGAAGAAGTGAACGACCTGGCTGCAAAAGGCTATAAAGAGATCACTCTTTTAGGTCAGAATGTAGATAGTTATTTATGGTACGGCGGCGGCCTGAAGAAAGATTTCAAGAATGCTTCTGAAATTCAGAAAGCCACAGCTACTAATTTTGCCGGGTTACTGAAACTTGTTGCTGAAGCCCAGCCAAAGATGCGCATCAGGTTCTCTACCTCTAACCCACAGGATATGACGCTTGATGTAATTGAGGCCATGGCCAAATACCCAAATATCTGCAGGTATATTCACCTGCCGGTGCAAAGCGGAAGCGACAGGATCCTGCAAAAAATGAATCGTTTGCATACCCGGGAAGAATATTTCAGTCTTATAGACAACATCAAAAAACTAATGCCCGATTGCGGAATTTCACACGATATCATTACCGGATTTCCTACCGAAACCGAGGAAGACCATCAGGATACGCTTTCTCTGATGAAGTATGTAAAATACGATTTCGGCTTTATGTTCGCCTATTCTGAAAGACCGGGAACTATGGCTGCCAGAAAATTAGAAGATGATGTGCCTGAAGTAGTAAAAAAACGAAGACTCACCGAGATCGTAAGTCTTCAGCAGGAACACAGTTTATACAGAACTCAGCAGTTCATCGGAAAAACTGTGGAAGTGCTTATTGAAAAAGAATCGAAGAAATCCAGCGAACACTGGAGCGGGCGTAACACTCAGAATACCGTAGTGGTCTTTCCTAAGGAAAACTACAAAGTAGGAGATTTCGTGAATGTTAAGATAAACGATTGTACCAGTGCCACCCTTATTGGGGAGCCGGTTGATTACAGTGAGAATAATTAGATTCCCGCCTTTACTGAAATAAATTCAGCACAGGCTGCGGGAATAACAGAGATTAGAGTAGATTTCCGCCTGTGCGGAAATGACGAGGATTAGAGTAGATTCCCGCCTTCGCGGGAATGACGAAGAGTATTATATATGGAATCAATACAAGCTACAAAACAAAGGTTTGGTCTCATTGGGGACGACCCCAAACTAAACCGGGCCATTGAAAAGGCCATACAAGTTGCCCCTACCGATATCTCGGTGCTGGTTACGGGAGAAAGCGGGGTTGGTAAGGAAAGTATTCCTAAGATCATACATTCACTTTCCCATAGAAAGCACGGCAAATATATAGCGGTTAATTGCGGGGCGATCCCTGAGGGCACTATAGACAGTGAGCTTTTTGGGCATGAAAAAGGAGCTTTTACCGGGGCCACTCAAACCCGCAACGGTTATTTTGAAGTAGCCGATGGAGGGACCATTTTTTTAGATGAAGTTGGGGAGCTTCCGCTTCCAACCCAGGTACGTTTGTTAAGGGTATTGGAGAACGGAGAGTTTATGAAGGTTGGTTCTTCTAAAGTTCAAAAAACCAATGTTCGCATCGTGGCCGCCACCAATATAGATATCCAGGAATCCATAAAGAAGGAAAAGTTCAGGGAAGATCTGTATTATCGCTTAAGCACGGTAGATATCCACCTGCCTCCCCTAAGGGATCGCAAAGGGGACATCCACCTTTTATTCCGAAAATTCGCTTCAGATTTCGCTTTGAAATATAAGATGCCAACCATAAAACTGGACGACGACGCCGTTAAGCTTCTCGAAAATCACAGGTGGGGTGGTAATATAAGGCAGTTAAGGAATATCGCCGAACAGATATCAGTGCTGGAACAGGAACGCGTCATCACAGCTGAAAATCTAAAGGAATATCTACCGGATATCGGTAGTAATCTTCCCGCAGTAATCGCTGACAAAAAGAAGGAAGGCGATTTCAGCAATGAGCGTGAGATCCTTTATAAGGTTTTGTTTGATATGAAAAGTGATCTTAACGACCTGAAAAGTCTTACCATGAAATTAATGGAGCATGGCAATTCAGAGAAAGTCCGCAATGAAAATGAAAGTCTCATCAATAAGATCTACGGGGATGAAGATGATGAAGACGGCGAATCAGAAGAGTTAACTGCCGAAAAACTTGAGGTGTTACAAATCCCGCAACAGAGTCCGAAAGCCGCCCAGAAAGCAGAATCTGACAAATATTATTTCGCCGAGGAGATCGAAGAGGAGGAAACCCTTTCTTTGCATGACAAAGAACTGGAGCTTATCAAAAAATCCCTGGAAAGGCATAACGGAAAGCGCAAGGCAGCCGCTGAGGAGCTCGGGATAAGTGAGCGAACTTTATACCGAAAGATCAAACAATATAACCTGTAACCGGGAGTTACAATACTTATGAAGAGAACCGCATTTTTGTTTAGTTTCTTACTGATTTTCGCAGTGCAATCCTGCGGAATGTATTCCTTCACCGGTGCCGATACCGGCGATGCTGAAACCTTCCAGGTTAATTTCTTTCAGAATACCGCCGATCTTGTAGAACCGGGAATAGACAGGACATTTACCCTGGAACTCCAGGACCTGATTCAGAATCAAACCAGTCTGAACCTGGCAAACAATAACGCCGATTTGATCTTTGAAGGAGAAATAATCGATTTCTTTATCGCACCCATGTCGGCTACCTCTGAAAATACAGCAGCCGAAAACCGATTAACTATCGCTGTTAACGTAAGATATTACAATACGCTGGAACCGGAAAAAGATTTTGAACGCAGGTTCTCATTTTATTATGATTACCCCGCAAATCAACAACTTGTCGGTGCCGCTCTGGACTCGGCTGTAGAGGAGATCTATTCGAGGTTAACACAGGATATATTCAACGCAGCATTAACCGACTGGTAATGGAGAAACAGGAGTTTATAAAAATACTGGAACAACCGGGCTCGATAACCGAAGCCCAAACCAGAGCGCTGGAGAGTATTCTGGCTGAAGCTCCTTATTTTCAAACTGCCCGGGCATTAAGGCTGAAAGGTCTCAAGGAACATAATGCATTAAGTTATAATTCGGCACTTAAAAAGACAGCGGCTTATACTACCGACAGGAGTGTCCTATTTGATTTTATAACTTCAGAAGAGTTCAATCAAAACAGGATAGCCAAACAGATAAAAGACCAGGAAGAAAATCTAAAGAATATAGTGGTTTACGAAGCCCAGGAGGTTTTCGGCAGGAGAAGCATCGCCATAGACGAGGCGATAAAAATGAAGCAATCAGAATCTGAGCGCGTTATGGATCCTGATCTTTTTGAAAAGGCCGTCCCTAAACAGGAAGAGAAAGAGAAAGAAACTTCTGCTCAAGAGAAGTTAGGTATTGGAAGCCCCCTGGAGTTCAATCCTTCTGAATCCCATTCATTTTCAGAATGGTTAAAGCTCACTACGGCAAAGCCTGTGCGGGAGCAGGAGAAAACTTCAGCAGAAATCACGAGGAAATATGAACTCATTGATGAATTCATCTCCAAAAGTCCGAAGATAAAACCGGGAAAAAGTCCGAAAAAAAGCAATCTTGCAGATCGCAATACCACCTCCCCGGAGGCACTGATGACCGAGACTTTAGCGAAAGTTTACCTGGAACAAAAAAACTACATTAAAGCGATACAAGCTTATAAAATTTTAATTTTGAAAAATCCCGAAAAAAGTGGTTTCTTTGCAGACCAAATTCGGGCAATAGAGAAATTACAGGAAAACAATAACATTTCAGAATGAGTACATTCACTATTTTTTTAGCATTAATTATCATTGTAGCCTTTTTACTGGTAGTAGTAATTATGGTACAAAACCCTAAAGGTGGAGGTTTATCTTCTTCTTTTGGTGGCGGAGGTCAACAAGTTGGTGGCGTTCAGAAAACAGGAGACTTTTTAGATAAAAGCACCTGGACCCTGGCTACTTTATTACTGGTTTTAATTCTCCTTTCCAATATCACGATCATGGATGGTAACGGAATTAGTGAATCACGCGTTTTTGAAGGCGATGAAGAAGTAGAAACAAATATCCCTGCTCCTATTCAGGCTCCCGTTGATCCTGAGGCTGACAATAACTAGGAAGCAGCCTTTTTCATACAAAGATTTATATGCCAGCTGGTGACAAGCTGGCATTTTTTTGTTCCCAAATGTCAGTATTCTTCCGATGGCACAATTTTAGAAACTCCAGTATGCGTTTAAAAAGTAATTAACCTTAAAAATAAATTCATAAAAAATGGGACTAAACATTAAACCGCTTTCAGACCGGGTACTTATCGAGCCGGCAGCAGCCGAAACAAAAACAGCTTCGGGAATATACATCCCTGAAACCGCAAAGGAAAAACCTCAGCGCGGAAAAGTTGTAGCTGTAGGTAAGGGCAACAAAGACCACGACATGACCGTAAAAGAAGGAGATATGGTTCTTTACGGCAAATTTGCCGGTACCGAGCTTAAACTGGAAGGTAAGGACTACCTTATCATGCGGGAAGATGACATACTTGCAATAGTATAAGACTTCGCTTTTCCCTCAAAGGGAATTTTTAATAAAAAATAGTAATAGTAATAGATTTCCGTCTTCACGGAAATGACCAAAAAATTAATTAACATGGCAAAAGATATAAAATATGACATCGAAGCCCGTGACGGGATCAAACGCGGTGTAGATGCTTTGGCTAACGCCGTAAAAGTGACCCTTGGACCAAAGGGACGTAACGTAATTATCAGTAAATCATTTGGAGCTCCAACAGTAACCAAGGATGGTGTTACTGTAGCAAAAGAAATAGAGCTGGAAGACCCACTTGAGAATATGGGGGCACAAATGGTTAAGGAAGTTGCTTCTAAAACCAACGATCTTGCCGGAGATGGTACTACTACCGCAACCGTTCTTGCCCAGGCTATCGTAAAAGAAGGCTTGAAGAATGTTGCTGCAGGTGCTAACCCAATGGATCTTAAACGCGGAATCGACAAAGCTGTTATTGCACTAACCAAAGATCTTGAAAAGCAAACCAAAGAAGTAGGTGATTCTTCTGAAAAAATTAAGCAGGTTGCTTCTATTTCTGCCAACAACGACGAGCACATCGGGGAACTTATCGCCGAAGCCTTCGGAAAAGTTGGTAAAGAAGGTGTTATCACCGTTGAAGAAGCAAAAGGCACTGAAACTCACGTTGATGTAGTTGAAGGTATGCAGTTTGACCGTGGTTACCTATCTCCATATTTTGTAACCAACAGCGAAAAAATGACCGCCGATCTTGAAAATCCTTATATCCTTCTTTTCGACAAGAAGATATCTGCGATGAAGGATCTTCTACCTGTTCTTGAGCCGGTAGCTCAATCAGGAAAGCCTCTTTTAATTATTGCTGAAGATGTAGACGGGGAAGCTCTTGCCACTCTTGTAGTGAATAAGCTACGTGGCTCGCTCAAGATCGCTGCAGTGAAAGCTCCAGGATTTGGAGACAGAAGAAAAGCAATGCTTGAGGATATCGCCATCCTAACTGGTGGAACAGTAATTTCTGAAGAAAGAGGATTCACTCTTGAAAACACGACTATCGATATGCTTGGTACTGCTGAAAAAGTAGCTATCGACAAAGACAATACTACAATCGTAAATGGAGCAGGAAACAATTCGGACATTGAAAACCGTGTGAACCAGATCAAATCTCAGATTGAGTCTACCACTTCAGATTATGATAAGGAAAAACTTCAGGAGCGTTTGGCTAAACTAGCCGGAGGTGTTGCCGTACTTTATGTAGGTGCTGCTTCAGAAGTAGAAATGAAAGAGAAAAAAGACCGTGTAGACGATGCCCTTCATGCCACCAGAGCGGCTGTAGAAGAGGGAATCGTTGCCGGAGGTGGAGTTGCCCTTGTGCGTGCTCAGGCCGTCCTAGCAAATCTAAAAGCTGAAAATGATGATGAAGCGACCGGAATACAAATAGTAGTACGCGCTGTAGAATCTCCGCTTAGAACAATCGTAGAGAACGCAGGAGGCGAAGGTTCAGTAGTGATCAATAAAGTACTGGAAGGTGACAAGGATTATGGTTATGATGCCAAAACCAACACCTTTGTAGATATGATGAAAGCCGGAATTATAGATCCTAAGAAAGTAACCAGAATAGCCCTTGAAAATGCTGCTTCAGTTGCCGGAATGATCTTAACTACCGAGTGCGCCCTTACCGACATCCCAGAGGATGACAAAGGCGGCGGAGGTATGCCCGGCGGAATGGGCGGAGGCATGCCCGGAATGATGTAATTTCGAAATTAGAGGTACGAAGTAAAAAGTACAAAGTTAAAGATCCCGCTTTCTTCTTCCAGAGGCGGGATTTTTTTGTGGTAAAAAAAGAGCTTTCTACCAGGCACAGGCAGAAAGCTCTTTACAAATTAAAACTCAAAAATTAAAAATCAGAGATAATCAACAAAACTCAAACAATAACCTGCTCTTGTTTTAAAAGTGCTTCCAGTTTATTGGCCGCAGCTAAACAATTGCTCACTTTAGGCACATCACTACAATCCCGGGTATTCATGGTATGGGATTTACACTGAAGGGCATTAAGATCTAATTGTGAAAAGTTTTTATTTATGTCTAAACATTTTTCATAAAGGCAGTCCAGGGAATTACAATCCCCGGAATCTACATCATGTTTCAGAAGGTAACCCTTTAGAAAGTTCTCAATGGAGAATTGCGCATTTCGGCATATCGAATAAGCAACAAGATCCTCCTCTGGCCTGTAAAATTCATCGTTGGCCTGACCTAATTTTAGCAAGGCCTCATCAAAAAATTTATTTGCATTAGCTTTCATTTGTATGATATTAAATATTGATCTTCTCTAAAGGGCAATCTTCTGTTTAGTGTTACATATCTCTAAAAAGTTGAAGTTTCTCCCATTTTGTTTCCACTTCTTCCTGAGCACGTTTTAAAAGTTCGGCACCCAACTCGGCATTCTCCTTGACTACCCTGGTAAATCGGGTTTCTTTATACATGAAGTCGCTTAATGGAGCTGCCGGAGCTTTGGAATCCAGTTTAAACCTCTTGCCTTTTGGTTGCGCAGGGTTAAATCTGAACAAGGGCCAGTAACCTGTTTCAACTGCTTTTTCCTGTTGAGTAACTCCGTGTTTCAATTCATAACCGTGTTCCCCACAATGTGAGTAAGCGATTATAATTGAAGGACCCGGATAAGCTGCTGCTTCCTCAATAGCCTTAAGAGTCTGAAGGTCTTTTGCACCAATAGCAACCTGGGCTACATACACATTTTGATATGAAACCGCCTGCAGGGCCAGGCTCTTCTTAGAAGATTTCTTGCCTGAAACGGCAAACTTAGCACTTGCTCCCAGAGGAGTAGCTTTAGACATTTGACCTCCGGTATTTGAGTAAACTTCAGTATCCATAACCAGGATATTGATATCTTCTCCTGAAGCCAGAACATGATCTACACCACCGTATCCAATATCATAGGCCCAACCATCACCACCAAGGATCCACACTGCTTTTTTGCGCAGGTATTGGGTAAGCTGGTTCAGTTTTCGGGCTTCATCGGTATCGATAGTTTCAAGGATCGATTTAAGTTCTGCTATATGAGCGTGTTTTTGTTTCTTCTGAGTTTCATCTTCTTCTGAATTATTCAGAATAGAAGCTACAAGTTCATTTCCAATTACCGGTTCCAATTCTTTAAGCAGATCGACAGCGATCTCCTGTTTTTTAGTCAGAGCCAGTTTCATACCAAGGCCAAATTCGGCATTGTCTTCAAAGAGAGAGTTTGCCCATGCCGGCCCCCTTCCAAACTCGTTGGTTTTATAAGGAGTGGTAGGCAGGTTACCTCCATAAATTGAAGAACAACCGGTAGCGTTAGCGATTAAAATACTATCCCCATAAAGCTGGGTAAGCATTTTAATATATGGAGTTTCTCCACAACCAGAGCAGGCTCCTGAGAACTCAAACAATGGCTCCAGGAATTGTGAACCTTTCAGGTTTGTGATCTGAAGGTCAGAACGCTCATAATATGGCAAATCTGTAAAGTAATCCCAGTTTTGATTTTGTTCAGCTGCAACATCAAGTTTACTGTGCATATTTATGGCCTTAAAGTTCTCGATCTCCTTACTTTCAGCAGGACAAACGGCAACACAAAGGTCACAGCCGGTGCAATCTTCGGGAGAAACCTGAAGGATATAAGATTCAGCATTGCTATCAAAAGGACGACCTTTTGCAGGTACTGTTTTAAAGGTGTCCGGGGCATCAGCCAGTTGCTCGTTAGAGACAACCTTAGACCTTATCGCGGCGTGAGGACAGATAGCCACACATTTGTTACACTGGGTACAGAGATCTTCTCCGTCCCAAACCGGAACGAAATCGGCTATCCCTCGTTTTTCGAACTGAGTGGTACCGGTTGGGAAAGTTCCGTCTACCGGAAAAGCGCTCACCGGTAAACCATCTCCTTCTCCTGCCAGGATCTTGCCAAGAACCTCTTTCACAAAAGGATCAGCATCTCCGGTCATCATCGGTTTCAGGCCACGGGTGCTGGTAATTTTATTAGGATAATCTACTTTCTGAAGATTTGCCAAAGAACTGTCTACCGCGTCAAAATTCATCTTCACGATCTTATCTCCTTTGTGAGAGTAAGATTTAACGATAGCATCTTTGATCTTCTGAATGGCTTCATCTTTAGGTAATACACCTGAAATCGCAAAGAAACAGGTTTGCAGTACCGTATTGGTTCGTTTCCCCAGTTTCGCGTCCTGGGCAACCTTAGTGGCGTCTATTACATAAAACTGAAGTTCATTTTCCACGATCTCTTCCTGCATATTCTGCGGAAGATGATCCCAGATATCTTCGTTTGAGAAAGGAGCATTGAGAAGGAAAGTTCCTCCTTTTTTAATCTTTTTCAGGATATCATATTTCTCTATGAAGTTAAACTGATGACAAGCGATGAAATCGGCTGTGTTTATCAAATAACTCGAAGAGATAGGCTCGGGTCCAAACCGAAGGTGGGAAACAGTTTGTGCCCCGGCTTTTTTGGAGTCATATACAAAGTATCCCTGTACGTAATTATCTGTAGTTTCTCCAATGATCTTAATAGAGTTCTTGTTAGCGCCTACAGTACCATCAGAGCCTAAACCATAGAACATACAGTTAAAGGTGGCTTTTTTGGTTTTGAAAACAGGGTTATAAAGCAAGCTCTTAAAGCTAAGGTCATCATTAATACCTATAGTAAAGTGATTTTTGGGTTCCGCCTTGAACATTTCATCAAAAACGCCTTTCACCATGGCGGGATTAAATTCTTTAGAGGATAACCCATAGCGTCCACCAATGATCTGAGGCATTGGACGATCGCTTTCAGCAAAGGAAGTGACTACATCAAGATATAAAGGCTCGCCGGTACTTCCCGGTTCCTTGGTCCTGTCTAACACAGCGATCTTTTTAACGCTGGATGGAATCTTATCCATAAAATCCTTGATGGAAAATGGGCGGTACAATCTGATGAACAAAGCACCTACTTTCTCGTCTTCGTTAAGCAGGGTTTCTATGGTTTCTTTCACCGCACCTGCCCCGGAGCCCATAATAATAATGAGTCTTTCTGCTTCCGGATGGCCTATATAATCATAAAGCTTATAGCGTCGACCGGTGTGCGTGTAAAATTCGTCCATCACTTCCTGAACGATTCCAGGTACTTTTTCATAATGTAAATTGGAAGCTTCTCTGGCCTGGAAGAAAACATCAGGGTTTTGAGAAGTACCTCTTATTACAGGGCTGTCGGGATCAAGAGACCGGTTTTTATGGTCCATGATCTTATCTTCCGGCATCATTTTTTTAATGATATCATCGGAAATTGCATCGATCTTAGAGATCTCATGAGAAGTCCTGAATCCATCAAAAATATTCATAAACGGCACCCGACTACGCAGGGTAGCTACCTGCGAGATAAGTGCAAAATCCATCGCTTCCTGCACCGAGCCACCAAATAGCATAGAAAAGCCCGTTTGCCGGGCTGCCATAACATCTGAATGATCTCCAAAAATAGAAAGTGCATGAGTAGCTATCGTCCTGGCTGCCACATGAATTACCGTGGGCAATAATTCCCCGGCTATTTTATACATATTAGGTATCATGAGCAACAAGCCCTGGGATGCTGTAAAGGTAGTAGTAAGGGCACCTGCTTGGAGAGAACCATGCACAGCACCGGCGGCACCTCCTTCACTTTGCATTTCCACAATGCGGGGAATGTTATTCCAGATATTCTTTTTGCCTTTTGAACTGAATATATCTACGTGCTCCCCCATAGGTGAGGCGGGAGTAATAGGATAAATAGCACAGACTTCATTTGTTTTATGCGCCACTCTTGCAACCGCCTCATTGGCATCACAAATGAGTTTGGGGGATTTTTCAATCATCTTACATCATTTTTTAAGAATTTATGCTCCGTGTAACCAATCTTTTTTCTCCAAAAGCTGAGCTTCTGACTCTTCATGGTTAGGATCCGGTAAACATGCATCAACCGGACAAACCGAAGCACATTGTGGCTCGTCATGGAAACCTTTACACTCTGTACATTTATCTGAAACGATGAAGTAGAATTCATCAGAAATCGGGTCTTTTTCTTCATCGGCGTCAACCTCTTCGCCACTTGGCGTAGTTACGGTTCCGCTTAAAGCAGTTTCATCGGAATAAGACCATTCCTGATCGGGTTCATAAATTGCGTTGTTAGGACATTCTGAAATGCAGGCATCACAGTTGATGCAATCCTCTGTTATAAAAAGTGCCATAGATATTTTATGTTTTGTTAAACTATTCTATAAAGTTAGCAGGCATCATCTTCCTAAATTATGATAGTCATCATATTTTCAAACAATTGAAATACAGGTTAAAAGATGATTTTTATGATGTGAATCATATTTAATAGGCAAGGGTAAATTTAAATTTGGTACAGATCATCAACTGTCGGTAAAGGAACTGATGGTTAAAAAGACTTCGTTTATGATTACACTTGATAAAAATCCAAAAGCTGAAGCCATCGATGCGGTCGTTATTCGTTTTGTAGGCGACTCAGGGGATGGGATGCAACTAACAGGCACTCAATTCTCTGACACTTCGGCCATGTTTGGTAATGATGTGGCTACTTTTCCTAATTATCCTTCTGAAATACGGGCTCCCCAGGGGAGTTTATACGGAGTTTCAGGTTTCCAGGTGCATATTGGAAGTGTAGAAGTTAGCACCCCTGGTGATAACCTGGATCTGCTTGTGGCAATGAACCCAGCAGGTTTAAAGACCAATTTGTACGCGGTAAAGCCGGGTAATACCATAATAATAGACAGCGATTCCTTTACCAAAAAAAATCTTGAAAAAGCTCAATATGAGACTAACCCTCTGGAAGACGGTAGTCTGGAAAATTACAGGGTGGTTCAGGTACCAATGACCTCTCTAACCAAGGAGGCTTTAAAGGATATTGAAGGCCTGGACAATAAAAGCATTACCCGAAGCAAGAATATGTTTGCCCTGGGAATGGTATACTGGTTATATGACAGGAATCCGGAACATACCATTGAATTCTTTCAGAAAAAATTCAAAACAAAACCTCATCTAATTGAAGCCAACACCAAAGTATTGAATGCTGGCTTTTTTTATGCAGAGACTATAGAATTAATCCCTAACTCCTATAGCATTTCTCCTGCAAAAATGAAGGGAGGAACATACAGGATCATAATGGGGAACACTGCTACTGCCTGGGGCTTCCTTGCAGCTGCAGAAAAATCGGGCAGAGAACTGTTTTTAGGCTCCTACCCTATTACTCCTGCCACCGATATCTTACACGAACTGGTAAAACACAAGCATTTTGGTGTAAAGGCCTTCCAGGCGGAAGATGAGATCGCAGGTATAAGTTCTGCTATAGGCGCATCCTTCGCGGGTGATCTTGCTATCACTACAACTTCAGGGCCCGGACTCGCCTTAAAAGCAGAAGCATTGGGACTTGCAGTAATGATAGAATTACCCCTGGTGGTAGTAAATGTTCAACGGGGTGGTCCTTCTACCGGATTACCAACAAAAACTGAACAGTCTGACCTAATGCAGGCTATGTACGGCAGAAACGGAGAAAGTCCGGTGATCGTAATCGCAGCGAGTACCCCTGCAAACTGTTTCAATTTTGCTTACGAGGCCTCCAGGCTAGCTTTAGAACACATGACCCCGGTAGTATTACTCACCGATGGATATATCGCCAATGGTTCAGCTCCCTGGAAAATAAAAGGTATCGACGAAATGCCGGAGATCAAAAACAACCTTGTTTCTGAGGTTAAAGAAAACTGGCATCCTTATGACAGGAATGAAGATACCCTGGCCAGAAACTGGGCTATACCCGGAACACCAGGGCTGGAACACCGCGTTGGTGGACTAGAGAAAGACCGCATTACAGGCGATGTTTCCCACGTGCCGGAAAACCATGAGATTATGACCCATATACGAGCCGATAAAGTTAAACGCGTTCAAAATTACATCCCGGAAATAAAACCGGAGTTTGCCCAGGAAGGTGACCTGCTGGTAATTGGATGGGGAGGAACTTACGGCTCTCTGCATTCAGCAGTTAAAGAAATTGTTGAGATGCAGGGTTATAAAAACATCGGTTTAGCTCATTTCAATTATATCAATCCCCTACCAAAAAATACGGGTGAACTTTTAAAAAGGTTTAAAAAAGTTCTTGTTTGTGAGCTTAACAACGGACAGTTTGTAAATGTGCTCAGGATGAACTTTGAGGAACAAAAATTCCTTCAGTTCAATAAAATCCAGGGCTTGCCTTTCGCTAATAGCGAACTCATAGAAAAATTCAAACAATTAGCAGAGTAATCATGGAGACAACTGTAAAGAAATATACCTACAAAGATTTTGCAAACGACCAGGAAGTAAGATGGTGTCCCGGCTGTGATGACTATGTTATTTTGCGTTCGGTACAAAAGGCATTGCCCGAAACTGAAGTAAAAAAAGAAGATGTGGTCTTCATCTCAGGGATTGGCTGTTCTTCCCGATTCCCTTACTATATGGGAACTTATGGAATGCACGGCATCCATGGTCGCGCTCCCGCTATAGCTTCCGGAGTGAAACTGGCAAATCCCAACCTCAGCGTTTGGGTAATTACCGGAGACGGAGACAGTATGGCGATTGGAGGGAATCACTTTATTCATGTTTTAAGACGGAATATCGACCTTAATATCATCCTGTTTAACAACGAGATCTACGGCCTTACCAAAGGGCAGTTTTCCCCTACCTCGCTGGTTGGGCAGAAGACCAAATCTTCTCCTTACGGGAATACCCAGCCGCCATTTCAGCCAGGAGAACTGGCTATAGGTGCAAAAGCCCGGTTTTTCGCAAGAATAGGAGGGAATGCTCCTAAGGAAATGACCGATATCTTTATTCAAGCTCAGAAATTCAAAGGCACTTCTTTAGTTGAAGTGCTTCAGAACTGTGTGATCTTCAATGATGGTTGCTATGTGAAGTATACCGATAAAAACGTAAGAGAAGACCAACAACTATTTGTTGAGCACGGAAAACCGATGCTCTTTGGAAAGAATAAAGACAAAGGTTTGATCTTAAACGGACTGAAACTGGAAACCGTTACCATTGGTGAAAACGGAATAACCGAAGAAGATATTCTGATTCATGATGCCAAAACCGAAGATCCAACTATGCATCAGATGCTGGTAAGATTGGAGCACCCTATGGTAACAGGAATAATTAGAAGTTTTCAGGATGTCACGCTGGAGGAAAGAGAAGACGCGTTAACTGCACAGATAAAATCGAAATCTGAATTCAGGAAAACCGACGATCTTTTCTTCTCCGGAGAAACTTATCAGGTAAATTAAAGCATACCTGATTAACATCAGTTTTTACGCCCTTGAAAACTGTTAATTTTATTAACATACTAAGAACTATATTATGGGTTCAGAAGCACTGATAGTATTCTTTCTCGCCGGCGTAATCCTGGTCGCCGGCGCGAATTTTATCTCAAATTTAATATCACACAAATCAGATAATCCGCAGAAAAGAGAGCCCTATGAAAGTGGGATGCCCACAATAGGCCCTACCTGGGTTCAGTTTAAAGTCGGATTTTATCTATTCGCAATTCTTTTCTTAATCTTCGATGTAGAAATGGCTTTCATTGTTCCCTGGGCAGTAGTGTATCAGGAAGTAGGGACTGTCGCTTTAGTAGAGATAATCATCTTTCTGGGAATTCTGGGATTAGGTTTGGCGTATGCGTGGAAAAAAGGAGCATTAAAATGGAAGTAGAATCTCAAAAAGTACCAAAAGATTTTCCCGGGCAGGTACTACCGGCCGGGAACGGAGCGAATATCATTATAACCTCTTTGGATAAAGTCATTAACTGGGGGCGATCCAATTCGTTGTGGTCGCTGTACTTCGGGACAAGTTGTTGCGCCATAGAAATGATGCAAACCGGTGCAGCCCGTCATGATTATTCGAGATTTGGCTTTGAGGTGGCAAGACCTTCCCCAAGGCAGGCCGACCTGATCATCATCGCCGGTACTATCGTGAATAAAATGGCCCCGGTACTAAGAAGGCTTTATGACCAGATGGCCGAACCTAAATACGTGATCGCTATGGGTGCCTGCGCTATTTCGGGCGGGCCTTTCTTTTATAATTCCTATTCGGTAGTAAAAGGGGCAGATCACGTAATTCCCGTTGACATCTATGTGCCCGGATGCCCTCCGAGGCCGGAAGCACTCCTGGACGGGATGCTTAAACTTCAGGAGAAAATCCGCACTGAAAGCATTAAAAACAGGAAGAATCCTATTGAAGGATTTGATGAAGGACTTTAAAGAAAGCAGTTATGACAAATGAAGAATTAAAGGAATTGATCACCACCTGGTTCTCTGGTCCTGAGAGCGCTCATCTTGAATTTTCAGAAGAAGGGTCCCAGTTTCTGAATCTCAGTATAGATCCCCAATATCTGCATGAATTGATGTCCTGGTTAAAGAAAAATAACCAAACGAGCTTTGATTATCTTTTTTGTTTAACAGGGGTTGACTGGGGAAAAGAGCTGGGCGTTGTTTACCACCTGGAATCTA
Source organism: Salegentibacter sp. (assembly GCF_041642575.1). Classification (NCBI taxonomy): domain Bacteria; kingdom Pseudomonadati; phylum Bacteroidota; class Flavobacteriia; order Flavobacteriales; family Flavobacteriaceae; genus Salegentibacter; species Salegentibacter sp. The sequence goes on from NZ_JBEPWD010000001.1 coordinate 23,276, forward strand.
CTACTCACCGCCATATTCTGGTGGTGAAAGTACAAACTTCAGATAGGGAGGATCCGTGGTTTGATTCAGTTCAGGATATATGGCCTACCGCCAACTTTCACGAAAGAGAGGTTTTTGATCTTTTCGGAATAAAATTTAAAGGGCATCCTAATTTAAAACGCCTGTTTCTACCTGAAGACTGGAAAGGTTTTCCGCTTAGAAAAGATTACGAGGATGAAGTAAATATGGTTGTTAAATAACAAAATATGGAAACAGCTACGCTAAATAACAACTTTAAATCTGAGGAATACTTCATCAATATGGGACCTCAGCACCCTGCAACGCATGGGGTTTTGCGTCTTTTGCTCACCATAGATGGAGAGATCATAAAAAAGGTAGATCCAGACCTGGGATATATCCACCGATCTATAGAAAAGATGTGTGAACGCGACAGTTATCAGCAGATCGTACACCTTACCGACAGGATGGATTATTTATCCTCCCACATTAATAATGAAGCGGTTTGTCTCGCCGTTGAAAATGCCCTGGAGATTGAAGTACCTGAGCGGGTAAAAGTAATAAGGACCATTATAGACGAATTAACCCGAATTTCTTCCCACACGCTATGGTGGGGTGTAATGGGCATGGACGTTGGAGCGCTTACCTCCTATTTCTACGGATTCCGGGACCGTGAATTGATCAACGATATTTTTGAAGAAACCTGTGGCGCAAGGCTTACTATGAACTATAATATTCCGGGGGGTCTGATGCAGGACATTCATCCTAATTTTGTGAACAGGGTAAAGGAATTCATAGCTCACTTCAAGACCAAACTACCTGAATACGATAAGCTACTTACCGGAAACATCATTTTTCAGAAGAGAACTAAAGGGGTAGGTGTGCTAAGCAAAGAAGATGCTATCGCTTTTGGAGCTTCAGGCCCTGTGGCCAGAGGTTCGGGTTATTCCTGTGATGTAAGAAAATATCACCCCTACAGCGCTCTGGATAAAGTCACTTTCAACGAAGTTCTTCGTAGCGAAGGCGACTCTTATGCCCGGTATCTGGTAAGGATCCAGGAAATGTGGGAATCAATCTCAATAATAGAACAGCTAATTGATAACATTCCTGAAGGAGACTTTAAAGTAGCCACTAAGGCCGTAATCAAGCTTCCGAAGGGAGAATACTATCAAAAAGTGGAAACTGCAAGAGGTGAACTGGGAGTTTATATCATAAGTGCCGGTGGAAAGAATCCTCACAGGATGAAATTCCGTTCTCCGGGGCTTTCTAATCTTTCCCTGTTAAACCATATTACTGTAGGCGGAAAAATTGGAGATCTGGTTGCCACGATGGCCACCATAGATATTGTTGTACCAGATATTGATCGTTAAAACTGAAACAATGTATAGTCCCTTTATCATAACAAACAATATTCACAGCTGGCTGACGGGCCTGTTTCCTGCGGCAATAACCGGAATCACCGAAATGATAATGATCGCGTTGGCCTACCTGACGCTTTTTGCGGTGTTAGGCTTATTTCTGGTTTTAATGGAAAGAAAGGTAGCCGCATGGTTCCAGTTAAGGATTGGTCCCAACAGGGTTGGCTTCTTCGGAATGTTCCAAACCATTGCTGATGCACTTAAATTATTATCCAAGGAGCTTACCGGAACTGATAAAGCAGATAAATTCCTTTATAATTTAGCGCCTTATTTCCTTATCATTTCTTCCCTGATGGCCCTCGCTGTTTTTCCATTCACCGAAAATCTGCAGGCCTTCGATATCAACATAGGAATCTTCTTTTTGATCGCTATCTCCTCTATTGGAGTTATAGGGGTTCTACTGGGAGGATGGAGCAGTAACAACAAATTTGCCTTAATTGGAGCTATGCGTAGCGGTGTTCAAACTATTAGCTACGAGCTTTCGGTAGGACTTTCTTTGCTTACCATGATCCTACTTACCGGTAGTCTGCAACTTTCAGAAATTATTGAGGTACAAAAAAGCGGCTGGCTGATCGTACAGGGGCATATTCCTGCTGTTATAGCTTTTATGATCTATATGATCTCGGGAACAGCTGAGACAAACAGGGCGCCATTTGATATGGTAGAGGCAGAATCGGAACTGGGTGCAGGTTTTCACACTGAGTATTCAGGGATGAAATTCGCTTATTTCTTTTTAGCTGAATTCATCAATATGTTCATCATCGCAGCTATTGGGGCTACAGTATTCTTCGGGGGCTGGTTATCGCCATTCGGAATAACAGAATCTATTCCATGGTTGGGAGTTTTCTGGTTTCTCCTCAAAACATTTGTGCTTGTATTTTTAATGATGTGGTTCAGATGGACCTTCCCGAGGCTTAGAGTAGACCAACTACTCACCCTGGAATGGAAATACTTATTGCCTATCAACCTGTTTAACATCGTCTTAATGGCAATAATAGTGTGGCTTAATTTCACAATTCAATTTTAGAAATTATGAGTTATTTTTCAGACATATACCACGGCATTCGAACCCTGCTAACCGGCATGGGCGTAACAGGAAAGTATTTCCTGCACTCGAGAAAAGGAGCCATCACCCAACAATATCCCGACAATCGTGACACCCTGAAAATGTTTGAACGTTTTCGCGGAGAAGTGGTAATGCCTCACGATGAAAATAATGAACATAGCTGTACCGGTTGCCAGAAGTGTGAGATCGCCTGCCCTAACGGAAGTATAGAAATAATCTGGGACCGCCAGGTAGATCCGGAAACCGGGAAAAAGAAAAAAGTGATAGACAAGCACATCTATCACCTGGGAATGTGCACTCAATGCGGATTATGTGTTGATGCATGCCCTTCAGACGCAATAAAATGGGCGCAAAATTTTGAAAATGCAGTATCTGACAGGAGCCAGCTCACCAAAGTTTTAAACAGACCCGGTTCAAAAGTAAGAGCCGGAGTAGAAGAATAATGATATGGAGAAGTATATTTTTTATGTTTTAGCTTTAATCATGATAGTCTTTGCCATAGCAGCGGTTAGCAGCCGGAAGATGCTCCGCTCTGTAGTCTATCTGCTTTTTGTTTTAATAGGAATAGCCGGAATTTATTTTATGGCAGATTATGACTTCCTCGCTGCCATACAACTTACCGTTTATGCCGGCGGGATCATTGTACTGATCATTTTTTCGGTATTACTGGTGCACCATATTGATATGGAGCTGGAAGTTGCTAAAAAATCCAAACGAATCATCACGGCATTAGCCTGTTTAATTGGGTTAGGTGTTTTCCTAAGCACCATTTACTCACATCCATTTGTCGAAACAACTACTGCCATCACCACTACTACCGCAGATATAGGCTTCGCTCTTTTAAGCACTGAAGCAGGGGGCTTTATACTGCCTTTTGAAGTAATAAGCATACTCCTGCTTGCAGTAATGATTGGAGCGATAATAATTGCTAAGGGGGAAGACGTTACAGAAGAGCCACCAAAGGAAACACCTATAGCAAAACAAGAAAAACCGGTTGAAAAGAAGGAAGAACTTCTGGAAAACGAAGTTGCTGTTTAATTGAATTAAAAAGATAAGGACCATGATACCCGGCATAAGCATAATAGAAATTCTCACTCTCACTTCAATTCTATTCTTCATTGGAATTTACGGGTTCATGACCAGAACCAATCTAATTTCAATGTTAATCTCGGTAGAGATCATTCTGAATTCTACGGTGATAAATTTTGTGATCATCAACAAATACCTCTACCCCGAGCTTTTACAGGGAGTGGTATATGCAATATTTATAATTGCTGTGGCCGCTGCAGAAACCGCTTTGGCAGTAGCCATAATCATTAACCTCTACAAGCAAATTAGCTCTGTGGCTGTGAAAGAAACTGAAACTCTGAAGTATTAAAAGACGGAAGCTATGAACATAAGTTATCTCTTTTTAATCCCATTAATTCCTCTTGCCGTCTTTCTGGTACTGGGAATCTTCAACAAAAAGATCAAACCGGCAGTTTCGGGATGGATTGGGGTCGCCGGCCTGGCCGCCTCTACCATACTTTCATTTTATGCCGCCTTTCAGTATTTCTTCGTAACAGGCAAGTTAAACGGAGTTTACCAGACCTTCACGGAAAAAATGGTCTGGATGAATTTTACAGATACCCTGCATATTGATCTAGGAATCCTTATTGACCCAATTTCTATCATGATGCTTATTGTAGTGTCTACTATCTCGCTTATGGTACATATCTACAGCCGGGGATATATGAAAGGGGATCCGGGATACACTAAATTCTTTGCTTTTCTTTCGCTTTTCACCTTTTCTATGTACGGTTTGGTGTTGGCTACTAATTTATTTCAGATATACATTTTCTGGGAATTGGTAGGGGTCTCCTCTTTTCTTTTGATCGGATATTACTATACAAAAAACTCGGCTGTTGCGGCAGCGAAAAAAGCTTTTATCGTCACCAGATTTGCCGATTTTGGTTTCCTTATCGGGATCCTGATCATAGGTTTTTACACCGGCACCTGGGACTTTGAAGCTTTAAATAATCCCGAAGGGGCTGCAATTGCGAACTGGGCCTCTACCTCATTTATGGGCTTATCGGTATTAACCTGGGCCCTGATCCTCATTTTTATGGGAGGTGCCGGAAAATCGGCAATGTTCCCCTTACATATCTGGCTTCCCGATGCGATGGAAGGACCAACGCCGGTTTCGGCATTAATTCACGCGGCAACCATGGTGGTAGCAGGGGTTTACCTTGTAGCCAGGCTTTTCCCGATGTATTATTTCGTTGAAGAAGGTTTTGTCTTAAATATCGTGGCCTATGTGGGTGCATTTTCTTCTCTTTTTGCTGCGATCATTGCGATCACACAAACAGATATCAAAAGAGTGCTTGCTTTTTCTACCATGTCACAAACCGGCTATATGATGATGTCCCTTGGAGTTTCAGGATTTGATGGTCTTGAGGGAGTTGGTTATATGGCTTCCATGTTCCACCTGTTTACACACGCAATGTTCAAAGCACTTTTATTCCTTGGTGCCGGTTCGGTGATTCATGCTGTACATAGCAATCATTTAAAAGACATGGGAGGTTTGAGAAAGCATCTGCCTGTCACCAACATTACCTTCCTTATTGCTGCACTGGCAATTGCAGGGGTTCCACCACTGGCAGGTTTCTGGAGTAAAGATGAGATCCTTGTAGCAGCATTTCAAAACAGTCAGTTTATTTATTCCATCGGACTTCTGGTAGCAGGATTAACTGCATTTTATATGTTCAGACTTTACTTCGGAATTTTCTGGGGGAAAGAGACCAATTACGCTCATAAACCGAAGGAATCTCCCCGCTCCATGACCATTCCGTTGATCGTCCTGGCGATTTTTAGTATAGGAGTTGGATTTATTCCTTTCAGTGAATTTGTAACCGCAGACAAATTGGGATTTGCAGTACACCTTAACTATCCACTAGCGGCTACTGCAGTACTTATTGGATTGATAGGAATTATTTTCGCCTGGATCTTCTATAAAAAAGAAAACGATTTGGCTGAAAGGTTTGCTCTGGCCTTTGGATTCTTCTACAAATGGAGCAGCAATAAATTCTATTTCGACGAACTATACCTCTTTATAACCCGCAAACTAATCTTCAAAAGGATCTCGGCGCCAATCGCCTATTTCGATAAGAAATTTGTAGACGGGGCCATGGAGGGCATCGGTAACAAAACATTGGTAGTTGCCAATAAAATTAAAGGAATACAGTCTGGAAAAGTTCAGGATTATGCTTTCGGCTTTATAAGCGGAGTGGTAGTACTGGCAATTGTTTTCATTTACCTATGGACTAATTAATTGATCATTATGGACATTTTATCACTCTTTGTTGTTCTTCCGGTAGTTGTAATCATCGCTTTGGTTTTTACGAAAGGATTAAAACAAGCCCGGCAAATAGCTATGGTAGGTAGTATTATTCAGTTGGGGATGGCGATAAACCTGCTTTTCGCCTATCTGAAAGAACAAAGTATAAACGACAGTATATTCGTATTTACCAGGGACATCGTCTGGTTTGAAGAATTCAACATCCATTATAATATTGGCGTTGACGGGATCTCGGTTGCACTAATTCTTTTAACCTCCATAATAGTTCTTGCCGGAGTTTTTATTTCCTGGAAAACCTATGATTTGCCTAAAGAATTCTTTGTTTCCTTACTGGTATTGGCCACAGGGGTTTACGGGTTCTTTATTTCTATAGATCTGTTCACCATGTTTCTCTTTTATGAGATCGCGGTGATCCCAATGTACCTCCTTATTGGAATCTGGGGTTCTGGGCCCAAAGAATATTCAGCAATGAAATTAACCCTGATGTTAATGGGGGCTTCTGCACTCTTACTGGTGGGAATTCTGGGCATTTATTTCAATTCAAATGCTGATGGCGGGCCACTAACTTTCAGCATACTGGAGATCGCACAGGTAGACATCCCTTTTGAAGCTCAAAAATTATTTTTCCCATTAACCTTTATAGGTTTTGCGGTGTTGGGAGCACTATTCCCTTTCCACACCTGGTCTCCCGATGGCCACGCCTCGGCTCCTACCGCGGTTTCGATGCTGCACGCAGGGGTTTTAATGAAACTGGGAGGTTACGGAGTATTCAGGGTGGCAATGTTCCTTCTTCCTGAAGGAGCTATGGAGTGGAGCTGGTTCTTCATCATCTTATCAGCAACCGGAGTGATCTACGGAGCATTTGCTGCCATTAGGCAAACCGATCTGAAGTATATCAATGCCTACTCTTCTGTAAGTCACCTTGGGCTGGTGTTATTCGCTCTGTTAATGCTGAATAAAACCGCATGGAACGGGGCCATATTACAATCATTATCCCATGGCTTCATGACCGCCCTTTTCTTTGCCTTAATAGGAATGATCTACACCAGAACTAATACGCGGGATATTACCAAGCTGGGAGGGCTTTTAAAAGTGATTCCGTTTATTTCGGTAATATATGTAATTGCCGGTCTGGCTTCCCTTGGTTTACCCGGCTTCAGCGGATTTGTAGCCGAAATGAACATTTTTGTAGGGGCATTTCAGAATGAAGATATGTTCCACAGGGTAGTCACCATAATTTCGGTTTCAGCAATCGTAGTTACCGCGGTATACATTTTACGGGTAGTAGGAATTATGCTGATGGGACCTGTGAAAAATGAAAGTTATTTAAGCCTTCCACAAGCTACCTGGTACGAAACGACGGGAATCATGCTGTTGCTTCTTCCCATAGTGGGAATTGGGGTAGCTCCATTATGGCTAAGTGATATGATATTAAAAAGTTTACAACCCTTTTTGCAGGGAGTATTATAATTTAAACAAAGAACGAAAATGGAACTAAGTAGTTTTTTCCTGATGCGGCACGAGATAGTCCTCCTGGCAATAGCTTTGATCCTGATAATTGCTGAAATCTTAATTCCGAAGCAAAAGAAATCCAGTGCGGTTCATCTGGCTATTTTTCTCTTCGGAATCCATACTGCGGTGGGCTTTTTCCCAATGGAAGAAAACAGCTTATTCGGCGAGATGTTTAGAACCAACAGTTTGATTCATTTCTTTAAAAATGTGCTGAATATCGGGGTGTTTATTCTCCTGTTGCAATCAGCCGACTGGATTCGGGAAAAGATCGTAAAACTGAACCGTGGCACAGAATTTTTTATTCTGCTTTTCTTTTCCCTTCTGGGAATGTATTTTATGATCTCTGCGGGCGACTTCCTGATGTTTTATATAGGGATGGAGCTTTCCACCATTCCGGTAGCCGCTCTTGCAGCTTTTGAACTTGTAAAAAGAAGTTCCAGTGAAGCCGGGATAAAACTCATTCTTTCGGCGGCCCTGGCTTCGGGTGTTTCGCTTTTCGGTATTTCAATGCTTTATGCAACTTCGGGTTCAATTTATTTTCATGATATCATTGAGGTAATAACCTCAACCAATTTAACGATCCTGGGATTCGTGCTTTTCTTTGCTGGATTGGCTTTCAAGATTTCACTGGTTCCATTCCACTTCTGGACCGCAGATGTTTATGAAGGAGCCCCTATAAGCGTTGCCTCTTATCTTTCGGTTATTTCTAAAGGAGCAGCGGTTTTCATTTTAATGATCCTGATGTTTACCGTGCTAAGACCTTTAATGGAAATATGGGAAAATTTGATCTACGTGATTGCTTTAGCAACCATGTTTGTGGGTAACCTCTTCGCATTGCGCCAGCAAAATATGAAACGCTTCCTTGCATTTTCATCAATTGCCCAGGCTGGTTTTATACTGCTTGGTTTAATAACCGGAACTCAGCTGGGAACAGCTTCCGTAGTATATTTTGTAATGATCTATATCTTTTCCAACCTAGCCGCCTTTGGAGTGGTACAGGCAATTTCTTTAAAAACCGGTAAAGAAAATATCGACGATTATAACGGATTGTACCGAACCAATCCCAAGTTGAGCCTAATCATGCTGCTTGCTTTGTTCTCCCTGGCGGGAATTCCACCGGTAGCAGGATTCTTCGGAAAATTCTTCCTGTATACTGCGGCTGCAAGTGAAGGTTACTACTTACTGGTTTTCCTTGCGGTTGTGAACGTAACTATCTCTTTATATTATTACCTCCTGGTAGTAAGGGCGATGTTCTTACGCACAAGCGAAAATCCAATTCCGTTTTTCAATAATAAACTTTATATGAGATTAGGACTTGGAATTTCGGTAATTGGTATCCTTATTTTAGGTGTTTACAGTCCGTTATACGATTACATTTATGAACTAAGCGCTGTTTTTAATCAATAAGTCATGGCATTAGAAGGAAAACATACATTTGGCAGTATTGGGGACACCCGGGTTAGCTTCGTAGAAAAAAAGATAGACGAAGAGAGAAAAGAATTCCTGAAAAAACTACTGGAACATAACGGTTTTGAGGTGATCGTGGAAGAAGAAAAACGAAAATCTGAAGAAGAGCCGCAACTCTACACTGTAGCCGTGACAGATATGGTGTTCAACCCCACTACATATGTCTTTGAGCGCCGTTTAAAGACCTTTGACGGGCATAAGGTCACTCAGGATTACTGGAATCAAAAGACCCAAGAAACAGATCCTATGTATTGGAGAAAGTCCAATTGAATTGTTACCTCAGTAAATAAAAATTATAACGATATGAAAAGCATAAAATCCTTAGGCCTTTTACTATTTCTGGTATTCTCATTTAACAGCCTTTATGCACAAAATCTGAAACCTTATGTGCTGGCATTGGAAACAACCGAAAATATATCAGAATTAAAAGATAAGTTATCTTTAAACTTACAACAAAATGGTATTGAAGTGGTAGGTCAATACCAGCCTGCGAAAGATACTAACCGATGGATCTTTATTTTTACATCTCCAGAACTGAAATCGGCAGTAAAAGAGGTTGGCCAATTAACCGGATTTGCTGCAAGCCTGCGGATAGCGGTTACCCGTGAAAATGGGAAAACACTGGTGTCTTATACCAATCCTGTTTATTGGGGAAATGCCTATTTCAGAAATGACTTCCCTAAGGTTTCTGCTCGTTACACAAAGCTTAGCAGCAAACTGGAAAGTGCCATGGAAGCCACAGGTTCCTTTAAAAATCTAGCCTTCGGTTCCGAAAAAGGTTTATCTGAACAAAAGCTAAGAAAATATCATTATATGTTTGCCATGCCTTACTTTGATGATACTATTGAACTGGGAAGCTTTGACAATTTCCAATCAGCTATAAACAAGATTGAAACGGCTGCCAAAGAAAAGAATTCCAATCTGGAGATGCTTTATAAAATTGAAATCCCAGGAAAAAACATGGCCCTTTATGGTTTTGGGATTAACGGAGAAAAAGGAGAGGCTAAATTTCTACCCATAATCGACATTGGTAAACCTAAACACACAGCTTTCCTTCCTTACGAGGTATTAGTTACCGGAAATGAAGTTCACATGCTTCATGGGAGATATAGAATTGCCATTGCCTTTCCCGATTTAACGATGGGTACTTTCAGCAAAATAATGTCGACCCCGGGAGATATTGAGGATTCATTGGAGCAATTGGTGAAATAGTATATATAATTATCTATCGAATTTGAAATGGGGTCCTTTTATTTCTGAAAGGGATCCCTAAAAATAAACGCCTTTTTTCGGGATCATTCTTACGAAAAGAAGAGAATTCATAATAGTCCTAAAAACAAAAAAGCCTCTTCCCGCAAAGCGGAAAAAAGCTTCTCATCAGTCGGCCATAAAATCCTGGAGTTCCAGTAATTTCAATGGCTAACTACACAATCCCGATTGCTCGGGACAAACAACACAACTTGATAACTTCCTGTCAAACCTACTCTCTGGGCTAATAGACTACAGCTTCTTTCCTAAAAAGCCTTCCTTAAACCTGGAAATTATAGATGAGTATATATTTTCTGGTTATTGAAGCTCAAAAGGCTAGGTTACAGCTTTCACTAAAGTTTCAATCTTTAGGTGCATCTTGGTGAAGAAATTGAAAAGCAGCGATTATCTAATTTTTATATCGTAAAGGATAGTAGTGGAGCCGAT
>NZ_JBEPWD010000001.1:33867-140493 GCF_041642575.1 Salegentibacter sp.
CCAAGTAACAGTTCCTCTTCTGTAATTACTTCAACTTTCCATTCGCCTTCCCTAAGGTTATTTTTATAGGTATATCCACGGAAACCACGATCACGTCCACCAGTGACTTCAAAGCCAATGTCCTCGGTTATTTCCCAACTCCTGGTTTCGGGATTGTACCATTGCCAACGATGAAAAATTGACTTTTTTATAGCTGTAGGTGCAAAAACAGAAGTGAACACATATACCCTTTCATCAGCCTGACGATGAAAATTGATGTTATGCGTACGCCAAAATATATACCATTCATCACTCTCGTAAGTCACGATGTATTCATTATTTTTTTTCTGGACATCATGAGCCACCAACCCGGTTTCCATAGCTAGCGGTACTGGCGGAATAAGATTGAAAGAGTAAAAAACATTGATTACTAAATAGATAGAAAGGATCATACTGATCAGTTTTTTTAGACTTATTTCTGTTCTTGTGCTTGGGCTTGACTTGTAAATAAATAGGATGAGAGCCAGCGTAAAAGCTAAACTTACAAAGCCCGAAATAATAAAAACAAAGGTGTTCATCTCCTTTATCAGCGTGGGAATCATAAAGGTGAAAAAGGTAAAACTTATAAAAAAATAAACACTGAACTGGAGGTATTTATTGGAGATTTTCTTTTTAAGAAACTCGTTTGCAAATAAGAGTAGAACCAGCAGTATGAAAAAAACCATAGTTTTTGACAATGACACACTTCTAAAAAAATAGATGACAAAAGCACTTGAAAGTGCTCCAAAGAAGAACTGTATGGCTAGCGGAAAATATTCAGAATAACGATCGATAAAAGTGTTTTTCCATTTACCATCATCCGCTAAATTATACAAATAAAGCGTTAACGATAATAAGGTCATATGCGAGCAAAGTACCACCGTATCATAAACGCGGTCTATTCGCCCTAAAGTCAACGTGTCAAAAATAAAACCACCCATAAAAAAAAGAATGGGAGCGTACTTTCGATTGCGAATAACATACCTTCCAAAAGCACTGTATCTATATCTTACTAAAGCTCTAATCATACTATTTTAGTAGCTACAAAAGTATCGTATTTCCCTTGATATTATAACTCATAAACAATTACTCTTGATCCATATTTTTGCTTAGCCCCCAACAATTGGGGTTAATCCTGCCCTGTTCAGCTTTTGTTTCTTGATTAAAAATAATGTTTTCATATATAATTGGTTTTTGGATAAATACTCGGTTCAATAAGGGGTCCCTCGAAAGGCTCATTTAAAAAAACATCTTTATGCTAGACATTAATGGAAATGGAGGAAAGGAGAAATGGAAATATACATAAGAGAAGCAGATCACACCTGAATCAAGAAAAGCTTTTTGATCAACACCGTTGAAGCCATTGCTTTATCCTTGAAACTAGTTGAGCAACAAGACATAGCACAACTTCTGAGATGCTCATTCTAATCTTTAATATTTTATTAACTTTATTGAAACTTAGAAGTGCACCATGAAATCATTCAGGGAAGAGGATAGAGTAGCCAATTTAAAGAAATACGAGGTATTGGATACACCAGCCGATGGTGCTTTTGATAAATTCACCAGGTTGGCAGCAGAACTTCTGGAAATGCCTATTGCTATTGTATCATTAGTAGACTCTGATAGAATTTGGTTCAAAAGTAAGCATGGCCTTGATGTGCAGCAGATAGATAAAACCCCTGGATTATGTGCTTCAGCTATTCTTTCAAATGAATTATATCTTGTAGAAGATGCACAAAAAGATGTTAGAACCCTGGCAAATCCATTAGTCGCGGGTGAATTTGGATTAAGGTTTTATGCTGCCGTTCCATTAGCAACTAGAGAGGGCTACAATTTAGGAACCTTTTGTATAATAGATAAAAACCCCCGAAAGCTTTCAGCGAGAAAAAAGAAAGTATTACAGGATTTAGCCGATCTGGTAATGGTTCAAATGGAATTACGTCTAGAGGCTAGAACTGCAATTCGGGATAAACACGAATTAATGAATATCACGGCACATGACCTTAAAAATCCGCTATCCATTTTACCTATGATGGCCGAGATGATTCAGAAAAATAAAAACAATCCTGAAGCGATTGATAAAATGGCAGAACAATTAAGGGACGCAGGGAAGAGAATGACAAAGACTATTACCGACTTATTAGACTCGGCCCTTCAGGATGATGAAAGTATTCATCTTCGACTAAAATCCCTAGATCTGGGAAAATTAGTGAAAGGTGTGGTGGCTACAAATCTTCACCTTGCAAAAAACAAAAGACAGAAAATTGATCTTCAAATCGAATCAACAAGAAATATTTTTGGAGATTTCCAACATTTAACTGCAGTGGTAGATAATCTCATTAATAATGCTATAAAATATTCTCCTTATGAAAAAAGTATCGCAGTTGCAGTAAAAAAGAAAACAAACATGGCAGTTATTTCTGTAGAAGATCAGGGGCCAGGTCTTACCGAAGATGATAAAAAAAATCTTTTTCGAAAGGACATCTCATTAAGTGCGGAGCCCACGGGAGGCGAAGACTCTACTGGCATAGGACTTTCTATTGTAAAAAAACTAGTAAATGCCCACAAAGGAAAAGTTTATGCTTTAAGTAGCGGAGCGGGTACAGGAACCGTATTTGTTGTAGAATTGCCTTTATCACAGGAGTAGCCCTTATGTTAAGAGAGGGTCCCTTTTTATTCTGTAGGGGGTCCCTTAAAAGTCCCTTTTAGTAAAAAAAACTTGACAACTTGACGAAAAGAAGAGAATTCAGAATAGCCCTAAAAACAAAAAAGCCTCTTCCCGCAAAGCGGAAAAAAGCTTCTCATCAGTCGGCCATAAAATCCTGGAGTTCCAGGAATTTCAATGGCTAACTACACAATCCCGATAAAATCGGGACAAACAACACAACTACTCATTAGTGCCAAAAAAAGCTCCCCGATTAGAGGAGCTTCTTTGCAACTTTGCGGTCTGGACGAGACTCGAACTCGCGACCCCCTGCGTGACAGGCAGGTATTCTAACCAACTGAACTACCAGACCGGTGCGTTATTGCGAGGGCAAATATACTACTGATTTTAGATTACACCAACCTTTTTTTTACTTTTTTCATGCTTATTTTTTTCACCTCAGACAAGCTTTTGTCTTTCAAGCATATAAGCAGTTAAAACATTTTCGAAATTTCTATTTATGTCGGCCGGCACATAGCTAATCTTATATTTTGCGCATTCCAGTTTGAGATCATTCACATAATCTTCCATCGCTCTCCTGTAGTTCTCTTGAATATTTTCAGAATATAGATCTATCTGCTCACCCGTTTCTACATCGGTAAAGCGGCGGGGGGCATCATCAAAATCAAAACTAAGCTCTCTTTTGCCATCAACAATATGAAATAGCACCACCTCGTGCCTGTTATATTTTAAATGTCTTAGGGCTTCAAAAAGTTCAGCTTCTTCAGCATCGGCCTGAAACATATCTGTAAACAGCAAAACCAGCGATCGCCGTTTCAATTTCTCTGCGATCTGATGCAGATAGGTATAAGTATCTGTTGTTTTTCGTTCAGCCTGTTTGGTAAGCATTCGCTCCAGGGCGTTAAGCAGCATAAAGTAATGCCTTTCACTCCCCATTTCAGGAGCATAAAATTCAAATTCATCACTATATATACTTAGCCCCATAGCGTCACGCTGCCTTTTTAAGATTTGCATGATACTAGCCGCTGCCAAAGCTGAAAATCCGATCTTATTCAATGATTCTATGCTGAATTTCTCCACTCCCGGATAATGCATCGAGGCCGAATTATCTATAATGAAATGACATCTCAAATTGGTCTCCTCCTCATATCGGCGGGTATAAAGCTTATCAGTTTTAGCATAGAGCTTCCAATCTATATGCTTGGTGCTTTCACCCGCATTATAGATCTTGTGTTCAGCGAATTCCGCAGAAAAACCATGAAACGGACTTTTATGCATCCCGGAAATATAACCTTCTACCACTTGTCGCGCCAGCAGATCCAAATTTCCGAAGCCTGAAATGTTATGTATTTCCTGTTTTAAGTCCATTAATCTAAGGTAAGGATTAGGCATAAAAAAATCCCGGAAAACCGGGATTTTTCAAGTTATATTTTACTTTAAGTCAACTATACTAATTGATCTAAAGCTTCAGCATAAGTGTTTTTTGGAGCTACTCCAACCTGGCGACCTACAACTTCTCCATTTTTGAAAATAAGGACAGTTGGAATGTTACGTACTCCGTATTTGGCGGCGAATTCCTGGTTTGCATCAACATCCAGTTTTGCTACCACAGCTTTACCTTCATATTCGTTGCTTATTTCCTCAATGATAGGTCCAACCATTCTACAAGGCCCGCACCATGCAGCCCAGAAATCTACTAATACTGGTTTATCACTTTTTAATACTTTTTCTTCAAAAGTAGCATCGGTTATTTCAATTGCCATAATATTTATTATTTAACTTTTTGTATTCGTTTTAAATCAATTGTAAAATTAGTCAATTATTTTCGTTTTCCTTACAAACTGAATATTGTATTTGATTATGACCACATTAGGGGTGTTTATCTATACAATAAACTAATTAAGCTTATATAAAACCTGCTGTTCTTCCAGGGCGTTAAGCAATTCCTGTGAGATCTGGATCTTCTGTTTCCGGCTTGGCATATGAAGCTTTACCTGTTCTTTCATTTCATAGACCACGAAGTTTAAAATATGGTTTCCGCGGTGATTTCTAAAGGTCTCTTTCATCCACTTTATATTATCTTCCTTCAAGTCATCAATATCAAGCTGAATAGTGAGTTTTTTAGCAAAAGTATCCATGACCTCATGAAGGAGCATAAAATCTGTAAACTGAATTTTTGGATCAAATTTCTTGCCCGTTTCCTTATTATGCCAGCCTTCTTTAATATTGATCTTTATGTGCACAAAGGAGTTTGGCACCAGAAAATGCCTGAATTTAAGGTACTCCTCTTTAAACAACTTGAACTCATAGGATGAATGGTAATCCTCTACGGTGAAGATCGCCCAGCCCTGTCCCTGTTTGGTAGTGCGGTGCTGCACATCACTAATCACCCCGCCGAGAGTGAGGGAACGGTTGATACAGCGCTCCAGGTCTTCCAGATCGGCCAGCACGGCGTTACAGAAGTATTTCATCTCAAGTTTGAAATCATCCAGGGGATGCCCTGAAATGTAGATTCCAACCACTTCTTTCTCGCGACGCAATTTTTCCATGGTTCCCCATTCCTCGCACGGAGGCACTTCGGGTTCGGGGATTTGCACTTCACTGGCTTCCCCAAAGAGGCTCACCTGGGAAGAATTCTGATTTTCCTGAAATTTGGCGGCATACTTCACCACTTTTTCCAGGAAGCTAATTCCATCTCCCACATCATGAAAGTATTGGGCGCGATGGGTATCTCCAAAACCATCAAACCCACCGGCCAGAGCAAGATTTTCAAATGCCTTTTTATTAGCCGCACGCAGATCTATTCGCTTGGCCATATCAAAAATTGATTTATAAGGTCCTTCTTCGGTTTTTCGGTTTTCCACGATTGTTGCTACTGCTCCGGCGCCTACTCCTTTTATAGCTCCCATCCCAAAACGCACCGCATTTTCTTTATTTACCGAAAACTTGTAATAAGATTCGTTTACATCAGGACCAAGTACATTGAGCTTCATTCTCTTGCACTCCTCCATAAAGAAGGTCACCTGCTTAATGTCATTCATATTATTAGAAAGCACTGCCGCCATATATTCGGCCGGATAGTGGGCTTTCAAATAAGCGGTTTGGTAAGCGATCCAGGCGTAACAAGTAGAATGCGATTTGTTGAATGCATAAGCCGCGAAGGCCTCCCAGTCTTTCCAAATTTTCTCCAATACATCACGAGGATGACCTTTTGCCTCTCCTCCATCCAGGAATTTTGGTTTTAATTGTTCCAGAAGAGCAAAGATCTTTTTCCCCATCGCCTTACGAAGTACATCGGCTTCACCCTTGGTGAATCCCGCAAGCTTCTGAGACAGTAGCATCACCTGTTCCTGGTAAACCGTAATCCCGTAGGTTTCCTGAAGGTACTCCTCCATATCGGGTAAATCGTAGGCAATCTCTTCCTGGCCGTGTTTTCGGGCGATAAAACTGGGGATATATTCCATCGGGCCTGGACGGTATAGGGCATTCATAGCGATAAGATCATCAAAAACCGTGGGTTTCAGATCTTTCATGTGCTTCTGCATCCCGGGGGATTCATACTGAAATATCCCTACTGTTTCCCCGCGTTGGAAAAGCTTATAAGTTTCCTCATCATCCAGCGGAAAGCTATCGGGATCAAGATCTATATCGTGGCGACCTTTGACGATCTTTACCGTGTCTTTAATTAAAGTTAAGGTTTTAAGACCCAGGAAATCCATTTTTAGCAGACCTGCATTTTCCACCACCGAGTTATCAAACTGAGTAACATACAGATCAGAATCTTTTGCGACTGAAACCGGCACATAATTGGTAATATCACTGGGAGTGATGATCACCCCGCAGGCGTGAATTCCGGTGTTACGCACAGAACCTTCCAGGATTCTGGCCTGGTTTACGGTTTGTGCCTCCAGGTCATCTCCTTCTGAAATATTCAGGAGTTCATTTACCTTATCCAGATCCTCACTTCTGAATTTCTTTTTCAGCTCTTTTTCATCCATTCCGAAGATCTTACTCAACTTAGACATAGTCGGAATAAGCTTCGAAATTCTGTCGGCATCCATAAGTGGAAGGTCGAGCACCCTGGCGGTATCCCTTATGGAGGACTTAGCGGCCATGGTTCCGTAGGTAATGATCTGGGCCACCTGATTAGCTCCGTATTTCTCAATTACGTAATCCATAACCCGGCTTCGGCCTTCATCATCAAAATCAATATCGATATCGGGCATGCTTACCCTGTCAGGATTCAGAAAACGCTCAAAAAGCAAATCGTATTTAATCGGATCAATATTGGTGATCTTAAGACAATAAGCCACGGCACTTCCTGCAGCAGAACCCCGGCCCGGTCCTACCGAAACATCCATATTCCGAGCTTCCCGAATGAAATCTTCCACGATAAGGAAATAGCCCGGATACCCGGTGTTTTCTATAACTGAGAGCTCAAAATCCAGCCTTTCCTTTATTTCCGGGGTGATTTCACCATAACGCTCTTTGGCACCTTCAAAAGTAATGTGTTTCAGGTAGGCGTTTTCTCCACGTTTCCCTCCATCAAGATTATCTTCCGCATGAAGAAATTCGTCAGGAATGGTAAATGCAGGAAGCAATACATCCCGTGCCAGTTCGAAAGGCTCGATTTTTTCAATGACCTCGTTGATATTCGAAATTGCTTCCGGCAGGTCCTTGAAGAGATTTTTCATCTCTTCTGAACTCTTGAAATAATATTCCTGGTTTGGCAGGCCGTACCGGTAACCACGACCCCGTCCAATAGGTGTAGCTTGCTTTTCGCCATCTTTTACACAAAGAAGAATATCATGGGCGTTGGCATCCTCCTTAGCACAGTAGTATGTATTGTTAGAAGCTACCAGTTTAACCTCGTGTTTTTTGGCAAATTGAATGAGCACTTCATTCACACGGTTTTCCTCCTCCTGCCCGTGACGCATGACTTCGATGTAAAGATCTTCACCAAATTCCTGTTTCCACCACAGCAAAGCCTCTTCTGCCTGATTTTCACCAACATTCAATATCTTGCCGGGCACTTCTCCATATAAGTTTCCGGTGAGCACAATAATATCTTCCTTATATTTTTTTATGATGTCCTTATCGATCCTTGGCACATAATAAAATCCATTGGTATATGCCAGGGAAGACATTTTTGCAAGGTTATGGTAGCCTTTTTTATTCTTGGCCAGCAATACGACCTGGTAGCCGTTGTCTTTCCGGGATTTATCGGCGTGATTCTCACATACAAAGAATTCACAACCTAAAATGGCTTTTAACTCTTTTGCTACCGGTGGTTCATTATTGGCAAGAGCCTCTTCGTTTTTTGTTTTTACCGATTTATTGTAATCCCCAACCTCCTTTACAAAATGAAAGGCTCCCATCATATTTCCATGATCGGTTAGTGCTACGGCAGGCATATTTTCTTTGGCAGCAACTTCCACCAGGTCCTTTATGCTGATGGTGGATTGAAGAATGGAAAATTGCGAATGGTTATGTAAATGTGCAAAGGGAACCTCGTCGAGTTTCTGAAGATTCTCCTCGATCTCCTCTGTGGTAATATCTTCGGTAGGTTGTTGTTTCTCAAGTTCCTTCCTTATTCTTTCTGAAGCCTTCTTTAAATTGATATGCTTTAAACCAATAAGCTTAAAGGGCTCCGGGTTTTGCTCTTCAAAGCGCTCAAAATATCCGGCAGGTACTCCTAATTGGCTAGTACTATAGGCTCGCCTTCTGATAAGTTCAAGAAAACAACGCGTAGTTGCTTCAACATCGGCAGTAGCGTTATGGGCTTCCCCGAAGGCTTCGTCAAAAAGATATTCATGAAGCTCGGTAAGGGTGGGAAGCTTAAACCTACCTCCTCTGCCTCCCGGGATTTTACATAGATCGGCGGTGATTTCGGTACAGGTATCCAGCACGGGTAGCTCCTGTAAAGTATTCTCCACATTTTTTCTGAAAAATTCAGCGCCCATGATATTCAGGTCAAAACCTACATTCTGGCCAACTACAAATTTGGTTTTATCCAGTGCTGCCTGAAATTTCTCCAGGACTTCCATCAGACTTATTCCTTCCTGTTCGGCAAGTTCTGTAGAGATCCCATGAATCTTTTCAGCGTCAAAGGGAATGTTGAAACCTTCGGGTTTAACCAGGTAATCCTGACTCTCTACCAGGTTTCCCATTTCGTCATGTAACTGCCAGGCAATCTGTATACACCTTGGCCAATTATCGGTATCGCTAAGAGGTGCATTCCAGCGTTTGGGTAATCCGGTAGTTTCGGTGTCAAATATCAGGTACATGGGCAGTAAGCAGTTTTGGCATCCAGCTGATTTCCAGCCTTCAGAATAAGTATTTCAAAAAAATATCAGGAGGTTAAAAATATGGAATTTTAATCTTGACAAAAAAGAAACTTTTTAGGATTTATTAACTGTCTTTAAATCCAGGAAGAAGTAAACAAACCTTCAAAATAAAAAAAACCTCACAGGCAGCGCAGAGCGTAACCCGTGAGGTCTGTACGAACACTAAAAACTACTACTACTTCAATCAAACATCTGTTCGTACATCTTTACATTATTAATACTATTTTGTATATGATGTTGCTGCTGGCTAAGCTTGCTGCTTAGCGTCGGGGGAAGATCGGTCTCACTGGTGATGTCCTCGTAATCTTCCAGGGCAGCTTTTTCACCCTTGAGACTTTCCTCCAGAACGGCTTTTTCATCATTTCCCGAAAGGGCAGATTTCATATCCATCCAGGTGCGGTGCATTTTACCAGAAGCACTCCCTCCATCTTCAGGAACCTGCCCATACCCGGTAATTTCTTCACGCAATTCCTTTATAAACATTTTTCTTTCCTCTGCTTTTTGATGGAAAAAATCCCTTAGCCGATCATTTTTTACATTATCTGCAGCAGTCTGAAAGCCTTTTTTGGCGTCATAACTTTTCTCTAGTAAGTCGTTGAGCTTTTCGCCCATTTCTTCTTTTGTTCTTTGCATAATTAATTTTTTTTTAAGCCTGAAGTTTCAGGCTTTTCACTTTATTTAAAGCTGCTACGATCGCATTTTTTTGCTTCAGCAAAATATTTGCGGTACTCGCCGGCAGCTCAGGGTTATCTAATACTTCTTCATATTCCTCAACCGCAGCTTTCTCGCCTCTCACAGCTTCTTCCAGAGTGGTTTGGGCTTTATTAGGGGAGAATGCAGTTTTTAAATTCATCCAGGTACGGTGAGCATCACCGGCAATACTGGACTCCTCCTTTGGAGCCTCACCAAAATTTCTTATTTCAGTTCTTAGCTGATGAATAAAATCGTAACGCTCTTCTGCCCGTTCAGCAAAAAATGCTTTTAACTGAGGGTCCTTTACGTTTTCAGAAGAAAAACGATATCCCTTTTCAGCATCAATATTTTTTTCAAGAAGTCGGTTGAGTTTCTCTGCAATTTCCTCGGGGTAACTCATAGCTCATTTTAATTTTTTATTAAGTATAAATATAGAGTCGCAAAGCCTATTCAACAAGCTGTTTAACAGGCTTTAGCACTAATTAACTGCTTTTAACAGCAAGTAGGATTTTGGAGATAAAATCTTCAGAATAATTATGATTTACGGCAGAAATAACAATTGCTCAGGCAAAGACTTGTAAATTAGAAATTTGTAGTATCTTTGCAGCCTTATTAATAATCGGGGTCGGGAACCCCACAAATTAATTTTTATGCCAGTAAAATTAAGATTACAAAGACACGGTAAAAAAGGGAAGCCTTTTTTCTGGATCGTAGCCGCAGATGCGCGCTCAAAGAGAGATGGTAAATTTCTAGACAAACTAGGGATCTACAATCCAAACACCAATCCTGCAACTATCGAACTTGATATTGACGGAGCGGTAAAATGGTTAGAAAACGGGGCGCAACCAACAGATACGGCTCGTGCAATTCTTTCCTACAAAGGGGTGATGCTTAAAAGACACCTTGCAGGCGGAGTGAAAAAAGGCGCTTTAACTGAAGAGGAGGCTGAGAAGAAATTCCAGGCCTGGTTAGAAGAAAAAGAGGCTAAGATCAACGCTAAGAAAGAAAACCTTACTAAGGAGCAACAAGCTGAAAAAGCTAAAGCTCTTGAGGCCGAGAAAGAAGCTAATGCAAAACGCGAAGCTGAAGCTAATGAAGCTCTGGCTGCCGAGGAAGCGGAACAAGAAGCTGAAGCTGCTGCAGATACTGCAGAAGCCCAGGCTGAAGACGCATCTGATGCACAAACTGCCGAAGAAGCAAAAACAGAAGAGAAAAAAGACTAATTCTCAGGCGGCGATGACTAAAGATGAATGTTTCTATTTAGGAAAGATCGTTGCTAAATTTAGTTTTAAAGGGGAGGTGCTCATCAAACTGGACACCGACGAACCCGAAGCTTACACAGAAATGGAATCGGTTCTCATTGAATACAATGAGAATCTGGTTCCATTTTTTATTGAACGCAGTAACCTGCAAAAAAGCACACTACTTCGTGTGAAATTTGAAGATATAGATACCGAGCAGGATGCCGAAGATCTTATAGGAGCGCACGCTTACCTACCCCTAACTATGCTCCCTGAACTCGACGAAGACCAGTTTTATTTCCACGAGATCATTGGTTTTAACGTTATCGATTCAATCCACGGGAACATTGGAAAAATAACCGGGATCAACGATTCTACTGCACAGGCCCTGTTTGAGATTAAAAAGGGCGACAAAGACCTTCTTATCCCCATGAATGATGAGTTTATCGAGAAAATAGATAAGGACAACAAAACTATCTATTTAAACACCCCTGAGGGTTTAGTGGAAATGTATCTTGGGTAGTAGTAGGCCGTGATCCTATTTCTTTGAAAACTATTTGTCTTTACTCGTCATGCTGAACTTGTTTCAGCATCTAACTTGTGTGAAATAATCAAACTATTCATAATTCATCATAAAGATCTTTCAACTCCGGATTTATAGATTTAATCAAATTCCATTTCCAGTCTTTATGCCAATTTTTTAATTGTTTCTCTCTTGCAATTGCTTGTTCAATAGCAGTAAATTCTTCAAAATAAATCAAGTATTTGAGATGGTATTTTTGCGTAAATGACGAACCAATTTCATTTTTATGATCTGAAATACGTTTTTTCAAATCTGAAGTCACACCAATATAGAGCATATTCCGGGTGGAATTTGAAAGTATATAAATATAGCTTTTCTGCACTATTAAATATAATAAACTTTAATTCCACCTAGACCCTGAAATAAATTCAGGGTGACGAAACTTTATAAAACAAAAAATCCGCCCCCAAAACGGGATAACGGATTTTTCAAATCTTCATATTTTCAAATCAATATTAACCTACCACATTCACGATCTTCCCGGGGACTACGATCACCTTTTTAGGGGCACGGCCATCCAGTTGTTTCTGGGTGCGGTCATCGGCTAACACGGTTTTTTCGATCTCATCTTTTGGCATATCCAAGGGAAGTTCCATGGTGAATCGCATTTTCCCGTTGAAGGAAATCGGGTAATTTTTGGTGCTTTCTACCAGGTATTTTTCTTCATAAACGGGGTATTCAGCTGTTACTACAGATTCTGAATGACCTAATTTACTCCATAATTCCTCGGCGATATGCGGCGCGTAAGGCGCGATAAGCACAGCAAGTGGTTCTAACACTTCCCGACTATTGCACTTTTGTGCCGAAAGCTCATTTACGCAAATCATAAAAGTTGAAACCGAAGTATTAAAACTGAATTCCTCGATATCTTCAGTTACTTTTTTGATGGTCTTATGAAGAGTCTTTAAAGATTCGGCTGAAGCTTTTTCTTCGGAAACTTCAAATTGTTCTCCATTATGATACAGTTTCCAAAGCTTTTTTAGGAAATTATGAACTCCCGTGATTCCCGCGGTATTCCAGGGTTTTGCCTGTTCCAGCGGCCCAAGGAACATTTCGTACATTCTAAGCGTATCGGCGCCGTAATCTTCACAAATATCATCGGGATTTACCACGTTGTACTTGGATTTCGACATTTTTTCGACTTCGCGACCTACTATATAAGAACCATCTTTTTCGGTTAAAAATTTAGCATCTTTAAATTCAGGACGCCATTCTTTAAAGCCTTCGATATCCAATTCATCAGAGTGGTTAACTAAGGAGACATCTACGTGAATAGGCTGAACCTCATTCTTTCCAACCAGATTTTTAGAAACCAGCACATTCTCTCCTTCTAACCTGTACACAAAAGCACTCTGTCCCAGTATCATCCCCTGGTTAATCAGCTTTTTAAAAGGCTCATCAACCGTGAGGAATCCGCGATCGTGCAAAATTTTTGTCCAGAAACGGGAATACAATAAATGACCGGTAGCGTGTTCGCTTCCGCCTATATACAGATCTACGTTTTCCCAGTATTTTTGAGCTTCTTTAGAAACAAATTCATTGTTATTTTCGGCATCCATATAGCGGAAAAGGTACCAGGAACTCCCGGCCCAACCGGGCATTGTATTTAATTCCAGTGGGAATACTGTTTTATCATCTATCATTTCATTGCTCACTACCTCGTTGGATTTTGTGTTCCAGGCCCAAGTAGTTGCGTTTCCTAACGGTGGCTCGCCGGTTTCGGTAGGCAGGTATTTTTCAACTTCGGGAAGTCGTAGAGGTAAATGTTGAGCATCTATCATTTGCGGCATTCCGTTTACGTAATAAACCGGGAAGGGCTCCCCCCAGTAACGCTGGCGGCTAAAAACCGCATCGCGCAAACGGTAATTGGTTTTACCGTAACCGTGCCCGGTTTTTTCCAGCTCCAGAATCACTTTTTGCAGCGCTTCTTTATATTCGAGTCCGCTAAGGAAATCGGAATTCGCGATCACGGTGCCTTCTTTTCCTGAAAAGGCTTCCTGGGAAATATCAATGTTTTCAAAAATATTAGGAATCGGAATTTCAAAATGTTTTGCAAAATCATAATCCCGCTGGTCGCCACAAGGTACAGCCATAACCGCCCCGGTTCCGTAACCCGCAAGCACGTAATCACCAATCCAGATTGGGATAGGTTCTTTAGTGAAAGGATGCTCGGCAAAAGCCCCGGTAAACACACCGGTAATGCTCTTTACATCGGCCATACGTTCGCGTTCACTGCGTTTGGAACTGGCCGCAACATAGGCCTCAACTACCTCTTTTTGCTTTGCTGTAGTGATCTTTTGAACCAAATCGTGTTCAGGAGCCAAAGTCATAAAGCTTACTCCAAAAATAGTATCGGGACGTGTAGTAAAAGCAGATATCCTCGCCTGATGTTCGGAAAGACTTCCGTCTTCCTTAACCTTTTTCAGGGTCTCACCGTACAAATTGAAGTGCACCATCGCACCCACAGATTTTCCAATCCAGTTACGCTGACTTTCCTTTAAGCTCTCGGTCCAGTCAAGTTGATCCAGGCCTTGCAACAAACGTTCAGAAAACGCTGAAATCCGCATACTCCATTGCGTCATCTTTTTACGAACCACGGGATAGCCACCACGTTCAGAAACGCCGTTTACAATCTCGTCGTTGGCTAAAACAGTTCCTAACTGCGGACACCAGTTTACTTCGGTTTCAGCGAGATAAGTGAGTCGGTATTTAAGTAAAATTCTTTGTTTCTCTTCAGAAGAAAAATTATTCCAGTCATCTGCAGAAAACTCTTCCACATCATCATCACAAGCGGCATTTACCCGGGAATTCCCTTCCGAAGCGAAAATTTCTTCTAATTCAGAAACGGGTCGGGATTTATCGGCCTCCAGATCATACCAGGATTCAAAAAGCTGGATAAATATCCACTGTGTCCATTTATAATATTCGGGATCGCTGGTGCGCACTTCCCTACTCCAATCGAAAGAGAAACCTATCTTATCGAGTTGTTCCCGGTATCTTTTTATGTTCTTCGCCGTGGTAAGCGCAGGATGCTGGCCGGTTTGGATAGCGTATTGCTCTGCAGGCAAACCAAAACTATCGTAACCCTGCGGATGCAAAATATTGAAACCTGTATGGCGTTTGTAACGCGCATAAATATCGCTGGCAATATAACCCAGAGGATGCCCAACGTGAAGTCCGGCGCCTGATGGATAAGGAAACATATCCAGCACGTAATACTTAGGTTTATCGGATGAATTGCTGGCGCGAAAAGTTTGATTTTCGGCCCAGTATTTTTGCCATTTGGCTTCAATATCGTTAAAGTTGTAACTCATTGTTTTGTTTTTCTTACCTGCAGGTTAAGCGCAAAGCGACTCCACATTAATGCCTGCAAATTTACAATTTTAAACCACTTATGGGAATTTAGGAAGAAGGGATTAGCAGATAAGATTTTACCTGAAAATTCCTTTTTAAAATATTAGTTTTTAAATTAAATAGATCGAATTTATTATCTTAGTATACTTCTAAAATTACTTTAATGAATATCCAGGAAGAAAAAATAAGCCTTGCTCAATTACTAATGGAGACTAATGATCCTGATATTATTAAATCTATTCGTGAGATTTTGAGCAAAAAAGAGCCAACAGATTTCTGGGAGAAGCTTTCACCTGAAGAAAAAGCTGAAATTGAAGCGGCTGATAACGAAATAGCCCGAGAGGAGACAACTTCTTATGAAAAATTCATTAAAAAGCACAGATAATGTCCCGAAAGGTAGTTATCACCAAAACTGCTGAGAAGAAGCTTAATGAGCTAATTGATTATTTGGGTGAAAACTGGTCTGAAAGGATAAAAAAGGAACTTATTAAAAAATTAGACCACAATCTTGAGATCATAAGAATCTATCCTGAAATATTTCCTAAATCCGATGCAAAACCTGGATTACATCGCGCCGTAATCACAAAACAAACTACCATATTTTACCGGTTTAACACCTCTGAAATTAAGATAGTCACATTGTTTGATACCCGGCAACACCCCAATAGGTTATATAAAGATTTGTAGAGATAAACTTAATCCTTTCTAATTCAGGTTCTATTCCTATAGAAATCAAATGAGATTTAAGACTTCCTTAATGTAGCTTATCCTATTATTTCAGTAGATTTATAGGGAAATGGTGATAACAAGGTTTATTATTTTGAATTTTTACAATACAACAACCTTATAGTCATCAAAAAAACCTGACTAACTCAATAATCTTTCAAAGATTTCAATATGAACGTGATACACGTAAGCGCCGAATGTTACCCAATCGCAAAAGTTGGAGGTCTGGGTGATGTTGTGGGTTCTTTGCCAAAATACCAGCAGGAGGCCGGAGCCAACGCCCGGGTGGTGACGCCTTTTTATGATAATAAATTCACCGCTGCTCACAAATTCAAAAGTGTTTACGAGTCGGAATTGATTCTGGGGGAAAACACCTACCAGTATGAAATCCTGAAATTAAAAGAAGAGGTTTTAGATATCGAAGTCCTGTTTGTGGATATTCCGGAACTTCTATTTAAGGATTTTGTTTATTCTGAAGATGATACCGCGCGTTTTACGGCTTTTCAGATCGCGGTGATGGATTGGATACTTACTTTAAAAGAAAAACCTTCCGTAATTCACTGTCACGATCATCACACCGGATTAATTCCCTTTATGGCTCAGGAATGTTTCAAATATGAGTCACTGAATGGAATTCCTACCATTCTAACCATTCACAACGCGCAGTACCAGGGGTGGTTTTCGCACGATAAAGTCCATTATCTCCCTGCTTTTGACATTAATCATATTGGCTTGCTCGATTGGGATGGAGTTATAAATCCCTTAGCAGCAGGAATAAAATGCGCCTGGCGCGTGACCACAGTTTCGCCGAGTTATATGGAGGAATTGCAACAGGCTGCAAACGGCCTGGAAGGTTTACTCAGCCACGAACATGAAAAATGTGTTGGTATCCTAAACGGAATTGACTCAGACGTATGGAATCCCCAAACCGATGAGTTTATCGTAAAAAATTATTCGGCTAAGAATATTCAAACCGGGAAAACAGCCAACAAGAAATGGTTGTGTAAGGAGTTTGGATTTTCGGCTTCAAAGCCTCTATTCGCTTTTATTGGAAGGCTGGTCTATGAAAAAGGCGCCGATCTCCTACCGGCAGTTTTAGATAAAATACTTTCAAAAAAGGAATGCAGTATCCTTATTTTAGGTTCCGGCAATCCAGAAGTTGAAAGCGCATTAGAAAATCTGAAGAAAAAACACAAAGGTGTTTACAATACTTTTATTGGTTACGATGAAAAGCTCTCGCACCTCATCTACGCCGGCGCCGATTTCCTCTTGATGCCTTCCCGGGTAGAACCCTGCGGATTGAATCAGCTTTATTCCCTTCGTTATGGTACCATTCCCGTAGTGCGAAGTATTGGCGGTTTAAAAGACACGGTGATAGATATTGAAGAAGGCGGCTTTGGTTTTACCCACCGGGAAGCTTCAGAAATTGATATTCAAAAAACTTTAACCAGGGCTATGGTATTTTATAAGGACCAGCCTGCATTTAAAAAAACCAGAAAATATATTATGGGCATTGACCATTCCTGGAATGTGTCGGCTCAACAGTATATCGATTTGTATAACTCATTAAAAAGCGGCTAAACATGTTAAACGACAAAGTATTATCAGTTATTCTTGGTGGCGGTCAGGGCACCAGGCTCCACCCATTAACAGAAAGCAGATCTAAACCCGCAGTACCTATTGCCGGTAAGTACCGCCTGGTAGATATTCCTATTTCCAACTGCATTAATGCAAACCTAAAAAGGATGTATGTGTTAACGCAGTTTAATTCGGCTTCTTTAAACAAGCATATTAAAAATACTTATCATTTTAGTTTTTTCAGTTCCGCTTTTGTAGATGTTTTAGCGGCAGAACAAACTCCCCACAACAAAACCTGGTACCAGGGCACTGCAGATGCCGTTAGACAGGGAATGCACCATTTCAAGAAACATACATTTGATTATTTCCTTATCCTTTCCGGGGATCAATTATATCATATGGATTATAATAAAATGATCCAACAGCATATCGATACCGGCGCCGATATTACCATTGGTACCGTTCCGGTAAATGCGAAAGAAGCTCCGAGTTTCGGGATTATGAAAACCGATAATGATAATAATATTACTTCGTTTATTGAAAAACCGAAATCTGAACTTTTACCCGACTGGACTTCGCCAACCGGCCCGGAAATGGAGTCAGAAGGCCGATCCTACCTTGGTTCTATGGGAATATACGTTTTTAATCGCAAATTGCTGGAAGACCTAATGGCCGACCCCAATACTGTAGATTTCGGGAAAGAGATCATTCCGCAGGCGATAGGAAACAAAAAAGTATGTGGTTACCAATTTGAAGGTTACTGGACAGATATTGGAAATATAGAGTCTTTTTTCGAAGCAAATATTGGTTTAACCGAGGATATTCCGATGTTTAACCTTTACGATATGGAGAACAGGGTTTACACCCGGGCGAGGATTCTCCCCACTTCCAAAATTTCAGGAACAAAACTGAAAAAAGCGGTAATCGCTGAAGGCTGTATCATCCATGCCGATGAAATTGAATCTTCAGTAATAGGGATCAGGTCAAGGATAGGCAAAGGTTCGGTTATTAAAAACTGTTACATGATGGGAAGCGATTTCTATGAATCTTTGGAAGAAATTGAAGGGAATAAGATTGAAATCCTTGCAGGAATAGGAGAAAATTGTAAAATAACTAATGCCATTATCGATAAGAGTTGTAGAATTGGAGATAATACAACTATTAACGGCGGTCCTCATTTAGAGGATGCAGAAACGGATGCTTACGTAATAAAAGAGGGAATTGTAGTGCTTAAGAAAGAAGCGGTACTTCCACCCGGAACAACCATAGGATAATATGACAAAAGTTATAACGCATAGTTTATTTTCAGAATTTGATATTAACCTGTTTAAATCGGGTAAACATTTTCGCCTGTACGAGAAATTTGGTTCCCATCCCATCACGCTCAATAAGGCTAAAGGGACGTATTTTTCGGTTTGGGCTCCCGGCGCCAAACAGGTTTCGGTGATTGGTAATTTCAATTCCTGGAAAGATGGCAAGCATCAGTTAAATGTGCGTTGGGACGGTAGCGGAATTTGGGAAGGTTTTATTCCGAATGTTGAAAAAGGGAATTTATACAAGTATAAAATCCACAGCCACCACAACGGGATTATTACCGAAAAAGCCGATCCTTATGCCAGGCGATGTGAGCATCCGCCAAATACAGCTTCTGTTGTCTGGGAAGACGATTATAAATGGAAGGATAAATCCTGGCTGAAAAAACGTAAAAAACATAATTCCTTAAATGCTCCTTATTCAGTTTATGAAGTGCATTTATCTTCCTGGAAGAAGAAAACTGAAGAAAACCGGTCGCTTTCTTACTGGGAACTCGCCAGTGAGCTGGTTTCCTATGTTAAAGAAATGGGCTTTACGCACGTGGAATTCATGCCTATTATGGAATATCCCTACGACCCAAGTTGGGGATATCAAATTACCGGGTATTTCGCGCCAACCTCACGATTTGGATATCCGGATGAATTCAAATATCTGGTAGATAAACTCCACGAAAATGATATTGGGGTGATCCTGGATTGGGTGCCTTCTCATTTTCCGGAAGACAGCCACGGCTTGGGTTATTTCGACGGAACTCACCTCTATGAGCATCCAGACCCAAAAAGAGGCTATCATCCCGACTGGAAAAGTTTGATCTTTAATTACAACCGAAACGAGGTAAGGGCGTTTTTGATCAGCAATGCGTTATACTGGTTAGAGCAATTTCATATTGACGGGATACGGGTAGATGCAGTGGCTTCCATCCTTTATCTTGATTATTCACGGGAAGCAGGCGAATGGGAACCCAATCAGTTTGGTGGAAATCAGAATCTGGAGGCGATATCGTTCCTGGAAGAACTCAACAAAGAAGTTTATGCTTCTTTCCCCGATGTACAAACCATTGCCGAAGAATCTACCGCCCACAGCGGGGTTTCAAAACCCGTGTTTCTCGGCGGACTCGGTTTCGGGATGAAGTGGATGATGGGCTGGATGCACGATACGCTTCAGTATTTTGGCAAAGAGCCTATTTACCGTAAACATCACCAGAACAATATTACTTTTTCTCTCACCTACGCCTTTACCGAAAATTTTATGCTTCCGCTTTCTCACGATGAAGTGGTTTACGGCAAACATTCTATTTTAGGAAGAATGCCGGGAGACGAATGGCAGCGTTTTGCCAACTTACGGGTACTTTATTCGTATATGTTCACTCATCCGGGGACAAAATTATTGTTTCAGGGTTGTGAATTTGGGCAAAGTGAGGAATGGGATTTTCAGAAGAGTTTAGACTGGCATTTACTGGAATATGACTCTCATAAAGGAATTCAGGAATTGATAAAAGCTCTGAATGAATTCTATAAATCCCAGCCGGCTTTATATGAAAAACAATTCGTGCCCGAGGGTTTTGAGTGGATCGATTACAAAGATGCCGAGAATTCGGTTATGAGTTTTATCAGAAAAGGAAATGAGCCTAAAGACAATCTGATTATTGTTTGCAATTTAACCCCCATTCCACGGGAAAATTATCGAATAGGACTGCCGGAAGAGGGTAAGCTTGAAGAAGTTTTCAACAGCGATAAGAAGCAATTCTTCGGAACAGGAAATTATACAAATTCAAATAAAACAACTACCAACAATGCCTGGCACTCCAGGAAATATTCAGCAGTAATAGATATTCCGCCATTGGCGATGCTGGCTTTTAAATATTCGTCTTAATTAAATCAACTACATAGTTATAGTTAATAAACGCTTATAAATATTTTGTGAACAGCAACTTATATATGGAAACTATTCAGTTCTTTTACCACTTTATACGTTACCAGAAAACTCTGAATATCGGGCCATCAATTACTCTAAAGAAAGTAGGCACCAGCATATTTTAAATCTCACTTAGTGAGTAATTTTATAAATTATGATCACAAATACCGAGTTAGAACAAAAAGGAAATACTTTTCCATCGAGGGTAAATTCCTTCCGGAAGGATGTTGATACCCTATATTTTACCACCGAAAATGATGTCGCTTTACAAATCACCATCCTCAGGGATGGTTTATTGCGTTTTAGATATTCTACTACAGGGATGTTTGCGAACGATTTTTCTTATGCCATTTCTAAATATGCCAGCATTGGATACAACCAGTTGGATATTGAAGAAAAAGAGGATTTTTACAGTATCACCACTACCAAGATAATCTGTGAAGTTTCCAAGAAGGGTTTAAGAGTTAAGATTTATGATCGTGCAGACGGAACCTTGATCAATGAAGATGAATTTGGTTTTCATTGGGAAGAGAGCTATGAGTTTGGTGGCGATATCGTAAAAATGAGCAAGGTTTCCCACGACGGAGAGAGCTATTTTGGCCTGGGTGATAAACCGGGGCATTTAAACATGAAGGGGAAACGCTTCGAAAATTGGGTAACCGATTCTTATGCCTACGGAAAAGATACCGATCCTATCTATAAAACCATTCCATTTTACACCGGGCTTCACAACAAGAAAGCCTACGGAATTTTCTTTGACAATACCTTCAGGTCTTATTTTGATTTTGCACAGGAACGACGATTTGTAACCAGTTTTTGGGCGCAGGGTGGCGAGATGAATTATTATTTTATCTACGGTCCTAAAATGACCGATGTTGTAGAATATTATACCGATCTCACCGGAAAACCAGATTTACCTCCACTTTGGGCTCTTGGTTTTCATCAATGCAAATGGAGTTATTATCCCGAAAGTAAGGTGAAGGAAATCACTTCTAAATTTAGGGAGCTGAAAATCCCTTGTGATGCAATTTACCTGGATATTGATTATATGGAAGGTTTCAGGTGTTTTACCTGGAACAAAGAATATTTCCCAGACCCAAAACGAATGGTAAAGGAACTTGAAGCAGATGGTTTTAAAACCGTGGCGATCATAGATCCGGGGATTAAAATCGATAAGAATTACTGGGTCTATAAAGAAGGGCTGGAAAATGACTATTTCTGTAAACGAGCAGATGGACCTTATATTAAAGGAAAAGTTTGGCCGGGCGAATGTTATTTCCCCGATTTCACTAACGAGAAAGTCAGGGAATGGTGGTCAGGACTTTTCAAAGAATTAATTGAAGACATTGGGGTTAAGGGCATTTGGAACGATATGAACGAGCCTGCCGTGATGGAAGTTCCGAATAAAACATTTCCACATGATGTAAGACACGATTACGACGGAAACCCATGCAGCCATAGAAAGGCTCATAACATTTACGGGATGCAGATGGCAAGAGCGACCTACCAGGGCGTGAAGAAATTCTCCCATCCAAAAAGGCCATTTGTAATCACCAGGGCGGCATATTCCGGGACCCAGCGTTACACCTCAACCTGGACCGGAGATAATATCGCAAACTGGGAGCATTTGTGGATTGCCAACGTTCAGGTACAGCGCCTGGCGATGTCTGGTTTTTCATTTTCCGGCAGTGATGTTGGGGGCTTTGCTGAACAACCCCACGGGGAACTTTTTGCCAGGTGGATTCAGCTGGCGACTTTTCACCCTTTTTTCAGGGTGCATTCATCGGGAGATCACGGCGACCAGGAACCCTGGACTTTTGATGAAGATATAACCGATATCGTGCGCAAATTTATTGAACTGCGCTACCAGCTATTGCCTTATTTATACACTGCTTTCTGGGATTATACCGAAAAAGGCGTTCCAATGATAAAATCTTTGGTGATGTTTGACCAGGAAGACGTAAACACCCATTACAGAATAGATGAGTTCCTATTTGGTAATAGTATTCTTGCCTGCCCCGTTCTGGAGCCTAATGCAAGAGGAAGACGTATGTATATCCCGAGAGGTAACTGGTATAATTACTGGACCGATGAACTGGTAAAAGGCGGCAAGGAAATGTGGGTAGATGCAGATATAGACAGCATGCCGGTATTTATTAAAGAAGGTGCAATTATTCCCAAGTATCCCGTTCAGCAGCATGTTGGGGAGAAAAAGATAGAAGAAGTAACTTTAGATGTTTATTATAAAGAGGGCAAAGAAGATTCACAATTCTTTGAAGATGCCCAGGATGGCTACGACTATACCAAAGGTCGTTTTTGCTTAAGAAGTTTTAAACTTACCGGCCGAAAAAACCAACTGATCATTCAGCAGCATAAGGAAGGGTCTTTTGACTCCGATTGTAAAAATTTCAAATTGCAAATCCACGGCTTGCCGTTCGAAATTAAAACTATACAACTGGATAATGAAACGAAATCTTTGGAGCATTTGCAGGTTAACGGGTGCCTCACTATGATTATCGATGAATATTTTACAGAACTGGATTTGAACGGGGAAAATGGGGAATAGTTAACTATTCCTTGCTTCCCTTTCCATAGGCAGTAAACACTCGTAAATCATTTTATTTACGGGTGTTGAAATCTTTAATTTTTTGGCTTCTTTCACGATAAAACCATTGAAATTTTCTAATTCTGAAGGCCGGCCGGCCATAATATCCCGCTGGGTAGAAGCAGTTGTTCCCGGAGGTTGTTTTTGAATAATCTCAAAAGCTTTTTCCAAATGTCCTTCTACTAAAGGGATTCCCTTAGCATTGGCTACCAACTTAATTTCCTGCGCGGTTTTTTGTAAAAGCTCATACAAATAGTCACTTTCCCTTATTTTATCTATGGAAACTCTTGTTAATCCGCCGAGGCCGCTGATGGTGGTGATGAACAAAAAC
This sequence comes from Salegentibacter sp., assembly GCF_041642575.1. Lineage (NCBI taxonomy): Bacteria > Pseudomonadati > Bacteroidota > Flavobacteriia > Flavobacteriales > Flavobacteriaceae > Salegentibacter > Salegentibacter sp. The sequence goes on from NZ_JBEPWD010000001.1 coordinate 57,237, forward strand.
TTCTTCCAGATCTCCAGCTGAATATTGTCTGGATTAAAACTGGTGATCCCGGCTTTATCAAAAACCGATTTCAATTCTTGAATTCTTTTTGATTCTGAGTTATCGATCTCTCCGAAAGTAATTCGCGGTTCAAAAGAAACATGTTTGATCTTACCAGGTTTTTCTACAAAACTCACAATATGGCAAAGCCCTGCCAGCACGTTTTTCTTTTGAAGGATTTCCAGGAGCTTTTCAACATTATCAGCACCATTTTGTAACGGCAAGACCATCGTTTCAGCTGAAATGATGGGTTTTAGCTGTTTTGCCACTTCCCGAATTTGCCAGGATTTCACTCCCAGGATTACGAAATCTGGAACAGGAATTTCAGCTAAATTATCGGTAGCGAGTTTGGGCTTTACTTTAAAGTTTCCGTTGATGCTTTCCACTTCGAGCCCGTTCTGCCTTATCGCTTCCAGGTGTTTTCCGCGGGCAATCATAGTCACCTCAAAACCCGCCTGGGCGAGTTTCCCGCCAAAGTAACCACCCACACCTCCAATTCCGAAGATTATAATATTCATATCATTCATGCTTTCCCTTATAAAAGTAAAATTACCAAGGGAACGAACCTAAAAAACCGAGGTTTCGTGGTAAAAAATTTTATTCTCTACTAATTTTTCCAAACTTTAAACGTTTTAAAGAAATTGAACGCTTAACTTTTTTATTTTTACAAAAAATACCCGGGTCGCCCTATGAGCACATCTTTTGAAAAGTACCAGAAACGCAGGTTGATTTCTTCTTATTTTTCAGTTGTTATAAGTATTGGTTTGGTCCTGTTTTTATTAGGGATGCTGGGATTATTGGTACTCAATACCAAAAAAGTAGCCGATCATTTTAAGGAACAGATCGCTCTTACCGTATATTTTAAAGACTCGGCGAAAGAGGTGGAAATAGAAGAGCTCAAGAAGAGCCTCGCTATGGCTGAATACACAAAATCCACCACCTATGTTTCCAAGGAGGATGCTGCAGAGGCTCACAGCAAGGAAATTGGCGAGGATTTTATGGACTTTCTCGGTTATAATCCCTTGCAGAATTCTATAGATGTATATATGAATGCCGATTATGTTTCGGCAGAACAGGTAGACGAGATAGCCGGCGAACTTACTGCCAGGAATTTCGTGGATGAAGTGGTATACGATAAACCACTAATTTCCTTATTAAATGATAACGTAAAGAAGATTAGTTTTTGGGTACTTATCGCTAGCGGGGTTTTCACTTTTATAGCAGTATTGCTTATAAACAGCTCCATAAGACTTTCGGTCTATTCAAAAAGGTTCATTATAAAGACCATGCAAATGGTTGGCGCCACCAAGGGCTTTATTCGCAGGCCGTTTATCTGGCAAAGTATAAAATTAGGAATGATAGGGGCTGTACTTGCCCTCATAGGAATGGCCGCAATGCTATTCTATTTAGACAGCAGTTTCCCTGAACTCAACCTTGCCGGAGATGTAAAGATACTTGCTGCCTTATTTATTGGAGTTTTCTTCACCGGTATACTTATTACCTGGCTTAGTACTTTCTTTGCCACTTCCCGCTTCTTAAATTTAAAGACAGACGAACTTTATTATTAAAAAAAGGAATCTCAATCCTCTTTTTCCTTGCATACAATTTATTAGTCATATACAATGACACTTATGTTACACACTTACAAAGAGCAAAAAACATCATAATATACTGATTTACAGCTACTTGAATGCTATTTCCGTTTTTTATGTCTTTTCTAATTGTTTAAAAATCCTTCCTGAAAATCCCCTTTTCCAGCAAATTGCCGCTTAAATATTCAAAAATCTGACTGCCGTCATAAATTCCGCAGGATTTCTGGTGCAACTTTGTACCAAACTTAAAAACCTAATATCATGAGAAGTTCAATATCAATCGCCCTAGTACTCTTTCTATTCGTATTAGGCACAGCCCAAAGTCAGAATTTCAAAATGCAATCCTCTTCCGATATAAAAGTTGAAGGAACATCTAATATTCACGACTGGGAATTAAATGCTGAAAAAAAATCAGGAAGTGCTGTATTAGAATCTGAGGATGGAAAAATCACCGGTCTTCAAAGTCTACAGGCAACTATTCCGGCTGAAAGTTTGAAAAGCGGAAAAGGTGGTATGGACAAGAACACTTACAAAGCTTTAAATACCGATAAGCACAAAAACATCGAGTTCAAACTGGATGAGGTTAAAGATTTCCAGGACACCGGAAACGGCACTTATAATGTAAAAGGTGTTGGAACCTTGAAGATCGCCGGAGTCTCTAAGCAAATTCCGCTTGATTTCACCATGAAAGTTGACGCGAACAGCATCAAGATTTCAGGAGAGAAACCTTTAAACATGACCGATTTCAAAATAGATCCTCCTACTGCTATGTTCGGGACTATTACAACAGGAGAAGATGTAATAATTAAATTCAATACAAACTTTACTAAATAATCAATCTATTAAATTTAAACAATTAAAAAAATGAAAAATTCAATTAAATATTTCGGCTTTATTTTGCTTGCAGTGTTTGGCTTTCAAGCACAAGCGCAGGACCTCCTTAGAGATGTTGATAACTGGAGACCACTAGATCAAAGAGGAATCAATATGTTCGAGGCACCAAAAGATACAGTAAGTACTTTTGATGGAGTAAGAGTAAGAGTAGGCGGAGCTTCTACCGTACAATTCCAGGCTTTAGATCACGAATCTGCAGGACAATGGACTAACGAAGACGGAACTCCCGGAAGATTACCAGAAATAGGCGCGAACTTTAACCTGCCTACTGCTAACCTGGATCTTGATGTACAGTTATACGAAGGTGTAAGAATGCACTTGAGAACTTACCTGTCTTCACGTCACCACCCGGAACCATACGTAAAAGATGGTTATATCCAAATTGACAAATTAGAATTCATCCGCCCCGGATTTATGGAAGACCTGATGAACAAGGTTACCGTGAAGATTGGTCACATGGAGAACAACTATGGTGATGCACACTTTAGAAGAACAGATAACGCTCAAGCCCTACAGAACCCATTTGTTGGAAACTATATCATGGATTCCTTTACCACTGAAGTTGGTGCTGAAGTTTACTACAGAACTAATGGATTTATAGGGATGGTTGGTGCTTCCAACGGAAAATTAAATCAGTCTGTTGTTAATCCAGATGCAAACGGAGTAAGCTGGTTAGCCAAATTAGGTTATGATAACTATGAAACTGCAACTCCAGATGATCTTAGATTAAGATTAACCGGATCTGTTTACCACACTAATAAAGTAGCCAGCTCTTACCTTTACGGTGCAGACCGTGCAGGTTCAAGATACTATCATGTTATGGGAGAAGGTTTTGCCTCTGGTAGATACAACCCACGTTTTGGAAATGAAGTAACTGCCTTTATGGTAAACCCATTCTTAAAGTATGGTGGACTTGAATTCTTCGGAACTTTTGAAACCTCAAGTGGAAAACAAGCTTCTCAAACAGAGGATCGTACTTTCACCCAACTTGCCGGAGAATTGATCTACCGTTTTGGACAAAACGAGAATCTTTACATCGCCGGACGATACAACACTGTAAGTGGTGATCATTCAAACGGTGACGATATTGATATCGATAGAGTTCAACTATCTGCAGGATGGTTTATGACTAAAAACATTGTTGCCAAGTTAGAGTATGTTAACCAAAACTATGACGGTTACAGTGTAAGCAACCCATTACATGGAGGACAGTTCAACGGGTTAATGGTAGAAGCAGCCATTAGTTTTTAAGTTGAGAGTAGCCCCGGGCTTAACCTTCAAAAGGTTATCCCGGGGTTTTTTATATCATTTTGGCAAGGATTTCGCTATATTATAATGATATTTTGCCTTAATAAAAATCGCTAAAAAAGAAAGAAATGAAAACCTACCTGTTACTATTTAGTCTTCTGATTTCAAGTTTGGCAGGTATTGCACAACCCAATTTGGAAACCCGCGAAATTGAAATTCTGCCCGAGAGCAATTTAAGTATTTCGGGAAACACCAATGTTAGTCAGTTTGAATGTGAGTTCAACACCCTGTATTTTGAAAACCAGATTCTAACCGTACATTTTTCTAATAATAATGATATGTTGAATTTCAAAAACAGCATACTTCCTTTGAAGAACAGGAATTTTGACTGCGGAAACAAAAGGATCAATAAAGACTTCAGGGAACTTCTCAAAACCAAGAACCATCCGGAAATACTTCTGAGAATTCAGAAAATTGAAATGAACGACGAAGAAAATGCTCATGTCACTTTAAATTTTGAAATTGCAGGAAAGAATAAAAATTACCGTTTCCCGGTAAAGGTCACCGGCGATGAACAACTCTGTTTTGAAGGGAATCTTGCATTAAATATCAAAGATTTCGATTTGGAAGCTCCAAGTAAAATGTTTGGATTAATTGTTATCGAAGAAGAGATAAGCATTAATTTCAAATTTAATATAAAAGCATAAATATATGGCCAATCTCAAAATTGTCTCTCCTGCTGAAGCGGTTTCGGTAGTAAAATCGGGGGATCGGGTATTCTTTCAGGGAGCCGCAATGACTCCTAACACTTTGATAGATGCATTAAGCGAAAGACACAAGGAAATAAGCGAGGTTGAGATCATCCAAATTCATACTGAAGGAAATGCTAAATACACTCAAAAACCTTTTAGCGATTCCTTTATAACCAACAGCTGTTTTGTAGCCGGAAACGTGAGAGAGGCGGTAAACTCTTCAATTGGCGCCTATATTCCGATTTTTCTTAGTGAAATGCACCTGCTCTTCCGAAGAAGTATTTTGCCACTGGATGTGGCTTTTATTCAGGTTTCCCCACCGGATAAGCACGGGTATTGCTCCCTGGGAGTTTCAGTAGACATAACTCTGCCGGCCATTCAAACAGCAAAAAAAGTTATTGCCCAAATCAATCCGCAGGTCCCAAGAAGTCATGGCGATGGAAATATTCATATCAGTCGTATCGAGGCTGCCTGTGAGGTAGATCATCCTATATTTACCCTAAATTTTACCGAGCCAACAGAAGTTGAGACTCAAATAGGAAAGCATGTTGCGGGGCTTATTGAAGATGGTGCAACCCTGCAAATGGGTATTGGCGGAATTCCCAACGTGGTATTAAACAATCTCAAAAATCACAAACGCCTGGGAATTCACACCGAATTATTTTCAGACGGGATCCTACCGCTTGTAGAATCCGGAGTGATCACTGGCGAAATGAAGGAGGTAAAAACCGGGAAACTGGTGACTTGTTTTGCTATGGGATCGCAGAAGCTCTACGATTTCATCGATGATAATCCAATAGTACATTTTAAGGAAGCTGGCTATACCAATGATACCGCGATAATACGTCAGAATCCAAAGGTTACGGCCATCAATAGTGCCCTGGAGATAGATCTTACCGGGCAGGTTTGCGCCGATACTATTGGAAAATATCAGTATTCCGGAGTTGGCGGGCAAATGGACTTTATTCGTGGCGCATCACTTTCAGAAGGGGGAAAACCTATTATCGCAATGCCCTCGGTAACTACAAAAGGAATTTCTAAAATTGTCCCTTTTCTAAAGGAAGGCGCCGGAGTGACCACTACACGGGCTCATGTGCATTATATCGCCACAGAATATGGTATAGTAGATCTCTACGGAAAAAATCTCAAACAGCGAGCAAAAGCACTTATCTCCATCGCTCATCCCGACCACCGGGAGAACCTGGAAGAAGAAACTTTCTTAAGGTTCAAAAAATAAAGAACTTAAATTTTTAGCCTTAAAGCCCGGAAACATTATGTTTTCGGGCTTTAAGGCTTTTTGCTTATGATTTGAGTCATAAGTATCGGGCAGCAAGCGGGATAAATTTACTTCTTCAACTTAAAATCACTAAAATGAAACTTTATAACAACCTGCTTGCAGATTTTGAAGAAATGCCCATGGGCTATTCCACCATCGGGATAATCGCTTCCAGTTGCCTGGGCTCAGTGGCCGCCATGCTAATTTTAATGCAGGGACACGGGTTTTTAGACATGTTACAGCTCTTTGCAGTGGTAAGCATTTGCATGGGCTTTAACGCCATGATTCTCGTACAATTTAAACCCAAAATCATCTTCAATTCCTTATTGCTTAGCTTAGCAGTCTCAACGACCTTTATCCTGATTAATATTATCTAAGCAAATGAGAAACGATATTCAGAACCGGGAAGACGTTTTTTCCCTTATTTCCCGTTTCTACTCCAAAGTAAGAAGGAATGAGGAAATTGGTTATTTCTTCAACGAATCTATTGATGACTGGGATGAACATTTGGAGAAGCTTACAGATTTCTGGGAGAGTAATCTTTTCTTTAAGGGTTTGTATAGTGGTAATCCCCAGAAAGCTCACATAAAAGTAGACCGGGAAAATAACAACCAGATAGGATCTAAACATTTTGGGGTGTGGCTTAACCTTTGGTTTGAAACCATCGATGAACTTTTTGAAGGTGAACTAGCAAACCGTGCAAAGAATAATGCCCGAAAAATGTCTTCGCATTTATATCTGAAGATCTTTCAGGCAAGAGAATAAAAATAAAAAACCTGCTCATAAGAACAGGTTTTTTGGGGCTAATTCGTTTGATTCTAAAATGAATGAAACTTTTGTTATCCGTGAAGGATTAAAATTGGCGGTCTGGAGGCTTGCGCACCACCTTTAATTGGAGGATGCAATAACAATTCATCTGAAATCTTCAAATTACGCGCCATAAGCACGACAAGATTTGCAGAAGATTTAGCATCTTTCCAAAATTGCCCGCCAAGTTGGGTACTTTGATCGATGGTATTAAAGTTTACAGCTCTGGGGCTTAATCTCGTATTGAGTTCCTGGCGAATAACGCCAAGTTGGTTTTGGTTTTGTTTATTTATTTCCCACACATTGAAAACCGAAGCAGCCAGCAAAGGCAGCTTTTTAAATACCTCTAGCATATCGCCGTGTAACATCACTGAATAATCAATAGGGAAGAACAGATTTTCCCAGGGTTTGAATTCCTGGTTCTCGGTTACCGTAAGTACCGGACATTTCACCTTTCTCAACACATTATAAGTATTCGTCCCGATTCCTTTGATTTGATCGGAACTTCTGCCCGACGCGCCCATAACTATTAGATCAATATCCTTCTCGGCCACTACTTTTCGTGTGGCATCAATCAAATTATCATTTTTAAGGATTGAATGAAATTTATGGCCGTCCGCTGTGGCTTCTTTACGAAGCTTTTCGATGCATACCTCTAAGCCCTCTTTGTTAGAATCTCCCGCGTGTAAAATGAAAAAATTCGAAGGAACACCGGGCAAATTCAGGGCATATCTGGCTGCATTATAAGCATGTGCAGAATAATCGGTTAAGATTAAAACATTAATGGCCATGGATTTCCTTTTCTAATTTGTGGTAAAATTATAGAGAAAGTCCGCAGCCAAATATGACGGCAGTCAGCTTAGTTCAAAAAAGCAGTTTAGTTTATTTTTTCAAGCTTATCGGCATCGAGGATTTTTACATTTCTCCCTTCAATTTCGATAAGGCCTTCCTTTTTAAAGTCGGAAAGAGTTCTGATCAATGTTTCTGAAGCGATTCCTGCAACGCCCGCTAAATCAGCTCTGGAGATCCTGATACTGTGCAAAGGATTCTTTTTTATCTCCCTGGCAAACATCAGAATAGTTTTCGCAGTTTTCCGACGCACTGAAGCATAAGCAATATCGATAAGCTGTTCTTTTATTCCGAAGAGATCTTCATTCATCACCTCAAGAAGTTCCATACTCAGCCGGCTGTTCTCATGAAGAATATCTCTTAATTTATCCCTGGAAAGTGTGTAGAGGGTAGTTTCCTCTATAGCTGTGGCAAATTCACGGTATGAAGAATTAGAGTTAAAACTGAGGCTTCCGAAGAAATCTCCATCTTTATATAACTGGGTGATAATTTCTTTTCCGCGGGAATCAAATTTATGGGCTTTTACAACGCCACGGTCTACCATATAAAAGTTAACCGAAGTCTTTCCTTCCTCATAAACGCTTTCCCCTGATTTATAGGTTTGACGTTCGCCTTTTTTCATCAACTCTCTAAAGGCGGCCAGGTTTGGAACTTGTTGTTGCTCCTTTGGAGCCTGTTCCGATTTGTCGCTTTTTAAAATTTGCACTTTAGCAAGCCGGCTTTCAATGGCGCTTAAGAGGTCAGATTCTTCAAAAGGCTTGGTTAAATAGTCGTCTGCACCAAGGTCCATTCCGCGTCTCACATCCTTATGCTCAGTTTTTGCTGAAAGAAATATGAAGGGAATCCCGCTGGTTTCAGGAATTTTAGATAGCTCTGTCAATACATCATAACCATCCATTTCCGGCATCATAATATCGCAAACAATTATATTGGGCAATTCGCTTTTCGCCTTTTCTATCCCCTGCTTTCCATCTGAAGCGGTCACCACCTCAAAATCTGATAATTCAAGAATCTCGGCGGTATTTTCTCTTACCGTAACATCGTCTTCAATAAGCAATATTTTCTTCATCAATATAAAGTTCAAGTACCATCTAAAATGGCTGTAAATTTAATAAAAACTATTTAACGTTCGTAATTAGGCAGTTGTACTGTAAAGGTGGAACCCTTGTTTTCCTCACTTTCAAAATGAATCTTTCCACCCATATTTTCTACGTGAACCTTAACAATGTTGAGCCCAATCCCTGTTCCTTGATTTAGCAAGGCATTTTCGGCCCTGAAATAACGTTCAAAGATATGCTTCTGGTCTTTGGCAGGAATTCCCATTCCTTCATCAGAAACTTCAAAAATAACCATATTATCGTTATTCTCAATCTTAAAGTGGATAGTAGAATTTTCGGGAGAATATTTTATGGCGTTACCTATAAGATTTGACAATACCAGATCCAGAATTTTTTCATCCTGATAAAGGGTCACTTCATCAAGATCCTTAGGGTACTCAATTTCCTGCCCATATTTTAAGGTGACATTGGCATTATAAACCACATCGTTTATCACCTTATTCAGGCTAAAACTGCTGTACTTATAATTCACATTACCCGATTCCAGTCGTTCGAGAGAAAGAAAATCATTCAGGATATTATTGAGATAATGCACCTTATCCTTTATGGTTCGAAGGTGTTTTTCCCGTTTTTCCTGCTGTTCTCCGGTAACATATTTTCCGGCCAGGGTGGCCGAAGTCAGAATCCCGCTAAGGGGCGTTTTAAATTCATGAGAAACCAGGGAAAGGAATTTTGTTTTCAACTCATTGAGTTCCTTTTCCTGTTTCAGGGCTAGTTTAATTCGTTTTTCGGCTTCCTTTCTTTTGCTAATTTCTTTCTCAAGGTCTTCAACAGTTTCCCGAAGTTCTTTGGTACGAATTTTAATTTTATCTTCCAGCTCAGCATTCAGTTCCCTGATGCGACGCTGATTTTCCTTCCTTACGGTTATATCTACAATTAGAGACATAACAAAATCTTCTCCATCAATACTGAAAGGATTTAAGCCTGCTTCCACCGGAACCTGACTCCCATCCTTTCTCACCCCAAAAAGCTCCCTCCCGTGACCCATTTGTCTTTTTTCGCTATGGGAAAGAAAATCTTTGAAATGTTTTGAATGATCTGGTTTATAATTTGGTGGGATAAGGATATTAAGATGCTCCCCAACCAACTCACCACTCTCGTAGCCGAACATCTCGTGAGCAGCAAGGTTTACCGTCACAATTATCTGATTACTATCTACTACGATCACCCCTTCTGAGGCTGCTTCGAAGAGGGTATTAAAGACACTATGATTTTCCTTAAAAAATTCTCTGGCCACGATTTGAGTTTAAAATTTACGGAAACTAAATTACAAAGCATTTAGCGAAATAGAGATGAAGTGACCAAATATTTTGAATAATATACCATAGACCAGAATCTCCTAAATTTCCCGGGGCTATGAATAAAATCGGTCGTAAAAATTAGGAAAGAAAGTGGCTCGCTCAGCAGCCTCTCGTAAAACAAGAAACCGAACTCTTTTCAGAATTCGGTTTTTACATTTTGTTGGCCTACTAGGGCTTCCCGATATTCCGCTAGCGCTCCAATCGGGACAGGCTTCTCGCCCAGCAAATTCTCTCTAAAAACAAAAAAACCGAACTCATTTCTGAATTCGGTTTTACATTTTTGTTGGCCTACTAGGGCTTCCCGATATTCCGCTAGCGCTCCAACCGGGACAGGCCCTTCGACTACGCACTCTTTCATCGTGCTGCGCTCAGGATAAACTTCTCGCCCTACGGCTATTCTAATAAAAACAAAAAACCGAACTCTTTTCAGAATTCGGTTTTTACATTTTGTTGGCCTACCAGGGCTTCCCGATATTCCGCTAGCGCTCCAACCGGGACAGGCCCTTCGACTACGCCCTCTTTCATCGCGCTGCGCTCAGGATAAACTTCTCGCCCCACGGCTATTCTAATAAAAACAAAAAAACCGAATTCTTTTCAGAATTCGGTTTTACATTTTTGTTGGCCTACTAGGGCTCGAACCTAGACTCTTCTGGACCAAAACCAGACGTGTTGCCAGTTACACCATAGGCCAATGCTTAAATGCGGATGCAAATTTAAAACAAACTTTTATTTACACAAACTTTTTACAATAAATTCGAAGAGTATTTTTAATACTGATTTTGTCAGTTATTGAAACCTTTTTCTTAGTACTCACATTTACAGTCTAATTAAAAAATAAAAGCATTTAAAGCCTCCTATTGAGGGGTTCACAATTTTATTACTAAATTCGCCATTCAAGATTCAATTAAAGAATATAATGAGGGATTTCAGCTTTAAAAAGTGGAATAAAATACTGGGATGGCTGGTATTTTTAATTGCACTAACCACCTATACTTTAACCTTAGAACCAACCGCTAGCTTTTGGGATGCCGGGGAATATATTGCCACTTCGGCAAACCTTGAAGTAGGACATCCTCCAGGAGCTCCTTTTTATCAAATGGCCGGTGCATTCTTTTCAATGTTTGCAACCGATGAAAGCAAGGTAGCGCTAATGGTGAATTTCATGTCTGGGACCGCAAGTGCTTTCGCGGTACTCTTTATGTTCTGGTCAATTAGTATACTGGTTCTGAAAATTGCTGGGCCCACCGAAAAATTAAGTACAGCAAAGAAAATCGCCGTACTTGGTAGTGCTGCCGTAGGATCTCTCGCCTTTACCTTTACAGATAGTTTTTGGTTTAGCGCTGTGGAAGCAGAAGTTTATGCCATGGCGGCATGCCTCATGGCACTTATGTTCTACCTGGGATTACTTTGGGAACGGGATATGTTTAAACCCCGTGGAAACCGTTGGCTTATCCTTATTTCCCTTGTGATAGGCCTTTCTTTTGGAGTGCATTTTATGGGCTTGTTAACCATTCCCGCAATAGGATTTTTATATTTCTTCAAGCATTATAAGAAGGTTACAGTTAAGAATTTCATCATCGCCAATATCGTAGTTGTAGCTGTGCTAATGTTCATCTTCAAGTTGCTGCTTCCCTATACCCTTACTTTCTTTGGTGCTTCAGAAATATTTTTCACCAATTCACTTGGTCTGCCTTTTAATACCGGAACCATAGTTGCTTTCTTATTAATAGTGATCGCTTTTTACTACGGAATAAATTATACCCGTAAAAAGAGGTATTTCCAACTAAACACCCTCTTTTTGTGCATTCTTTTCATTTTAATAGGTTTCTCAAGCTGGGTGATGTTACCTATAAGGTCTAATGCGCCAACAGTAATCAACGAAAACAGCCCTGATAGCGCCCGGGAATTACTGGCCTATTATAATCGGGAACAATATGGCGAAACCCATCTTTTCTACGGTCCTCAGTTTTCAGAAATTTACAGTGGCTTAGATCCAGACAATCCATATAAAGACGGCAAGCCTCATTATGAAAAAGATGAGGAAAAAGGGGAATATGTTATTGTGAACGATTATAAAAATGCCCGTCAAAATTTGGATGACAGTCATAAGGCAATTCTTCCCAGGATGTGGAGCAGTGAACACGCCGCAAATTATATGGAATTTACCGGTCCCCTTGATTTCTCGGTAAAGAGAGAATACCAGGGTGAAGAACAGCTCATGCAGGCCATACAGGAATTTAAAAATGAATATGCCCAGGGCAGGCTTGATAATACCGATTATCACAGGTTTTTACAGCAGTTTGGAGATTATATTAATGTAGAGAAACCCTCTTTTGCTGCAAATATAGCCTACCTGCTTGAATACCAGATAGGTTATATGTACTGGCGCTATTTTATGTGGAATTTCGTAGGCCGCCAGGATGATATTCAGGGGAAATATGACGACTTGCATGGAAACTGGCTAAGCGGAATCGATTTTATAGATGAAATGCGACTGGGACCCCAGGATAACCTGCCTTCGGATGTAAAGAACAATAAAGCGCGAAACACCTATTACTTTTTACCCTTAATTCTGGGCTTAATTGGGTTGGTGTTTCATTTTAAACGGGATAAGAATAATTTCTGGGTCTTACTGGTGTTTTTCCTCTTTACGGGAATAGCCTTGAAAATCTACCTCAACGAACGACCTTTCGAACCCAGGGAACGTGATTATGCTCTCGTAGGATCATTTTATGTCTTTGCAATATGGATAGGAATTGGGGTTTATGCCCTTTTTGATTGGGCGAAAAAATTCCTGACTCCAAAAATAGTGGCGCCCGTTGTTACGGCTGTTTCCCTGCTTGCTGTACCCGTAATTCTAGCTTCGGAAAATTGGGATGATCACGACAGAAGCGGCAGAGATACTACCCTAACCATGGCCAAAATGTACCTGGATTCGGTTGACGAAAATGGTATAATTTTCACCATTGGGGATAATGACACTTTTGCCTTATGGTATGCGCAACAAATTGAACGCTACAGAACCGATGTTCGGGTAGTCAACACCAGTTTATTCGCTACCGACTGGTATATAGACCAGATGAAACGAAAGGCCTTTGAAAGTGACCCAATCCCTTCCCAATTTGAACCCGAGGATTATACCGGGAAAAATGACGCGGTATTCTTTAGGGAGATCACCCAGGATACTTTAGCACTTAAAACCATATTGGATTACATACAAAATGATGATTCCCGTACGAAAGCTGAATTACAAAGCGGCCAGTTCGTGAATACTTTCCCATCAAAATATGCAAGGATACCGGTTGATAAACAAACCGTTCTTGAAAACGGAATAGTAAGAGAAGAGTTTGCCGACCAGATTGTAGATCATATCGATCTGGAAATTGGCGGTCAGGTCCTTTACAAAAACCGATTGATGATGTTGGATATTGTGGCCAACAATAACTGGGAACGCCCCATCTATTTTACCGGTGGAAGTTACGGCGACGACGATTATCTCTGGATGAAGGATTATCTGCAACTGGAAGGGCTCGCATACAAACTGGTACCGATAGAAACTCCAATTGACCCCAGAAATCCATACGATATGGGTAAGGTCAACACCGAAAAGATGTACGATATCGTGAAAAGCTGGGATTGGGGTAATATGGGAAGCGAAGACATTTACCATGATCCGGAAACCCGTAAGAATTCTATTACTTATCGCAGCAACCTGGCTCGTCTTGTAGAAAATCTCCTGAATGAAGGAGATACCACCCGCGCCAAAGAAATCCTTGATCTGGCGATGGAGCACACTCCTGTAGAATACTACGGCTATTACAGTCTGGTAGAACCATATATAGACGGCTATTACAAAGTAGGTGAGCCGGAACGTGCCCGTGAAATTTGGGAGCAGGTTGCCACAAAATACCAGGAAAACCTCAATTGGTTCAGCACCTGGGGAGTAGACCGACAATACCGGTATGCTGACGAAATAATCTCAAATATGGAGCGCTACCGAAGCCTGGTAGATATCCTGGTTAGGAATCAGGATGAAGAGATCATACAGGAAAAGGCCGATGAATTTAATGATCACTTGAAAATGTTCAGGCATTTCTATGGTGACGAGGAGGAAATGGAAGCTGGCGACGTTCCGTTGGAAGAAACTATAGAACAGGACGTCATGCAGCCGTTAGACGAAGAAACCCAGAGCCCGCAGCTGGATACTACTGAATAAAACAAAGAGCCTTCCTGTAAATTCCTGGGCTGGATTTATAATTTATTTCGGGATCCAGAATTTACAGGCAGGCTTTTACTGTATAAGATGAATAGGTTACTGGTAAAATATCCTTCAGTGCTAAGATGGTTTTATCCTGATAGAATCACACGTATTGAAAATCCTAAAAGTATTTACCTCACTTTTGATGACGGTCCGGTTCCCGAAATAACACCATGGGTTCTTGATCAATTAAGAGAATATAAAGCAAAAGCCACCTTTTTTTGTATTGGTGAAAACATCAAAAAAAATCCGGAGGTCTTTCAGCAGGTAATTTCAGAAGGGCATGCAATTGGAAATCACAGTTTTTATCATTTAAACGGGTGGAAAACTTCAACTTCAAAATACGTACATGATGTGCTTTCAACTGAAGATTTACTAAGCAAGAAATACCCTGTAAAACCTTTCCCGAAATTATTCAGGCCGCCCTTTGGAAAAATAAAAAATTCCCAGGCAAGGAAACTCAGCAAAGAGGGTTTTAAAATCGTTATGTGGGATGTGATAAGCTGGGATTTTGACAATAATGTCCAAAAAGAAACCTGTTATAAAAACGTAGTTGAAAATGCCTCAGAAGGGAGCCTTATCGTTTTTCATGATAGCCGGAAAGCCTCTAAAAATCTTCGTTATGCCTTACCGAAAGTTCTTAAATATTTTTCGGAAAAAGGATATGAATTTCGGAGTATTTAGATGTACTCCTTTAACAGGCCAATAAGGGTTGGGGCATCCTGCTCCCCACTTTGGCGCCACTTCATCTCCCCGGATTTATAGATCATTAAAGTTGGAAGTGCTTTTACCCGAAGGGCTTCAGCTAACTGGGAGTTCTTATCAATATCTATTTTTATAACCTTGGCCTTATTACCAAGGGCCGAAGCAACATCTCGTAAAACGGGATTCATGGAAACCGATGCGCTATTACCTTCAGTATAAAAATCCAATAAAACAGGGATTTTAAGATCAACTAATTCACCAAATTTAGACATCAGCTTTAATTTTAGTTAGTACTGCATCGGCTTACTCAAATATAGCAAATTCTTCTAATTAAGCGGGCTTACTGCCCTTTTTAAGCTCAATCACACTTATTTCAGGCCATATGCCCACCCGACCGGGGAAAGCGAGGTAACCAAATCCGCGGTTTACATTAATATACCTGCCGAATTCCTCATAAATACCCGCCCAGTTTTTATAGCGATACTGCACAGGGCTCCATCGGAACCAACCGGGGATCTCAATCCCAAACTGCATCCCGTGGGTGTGGCCACTTAAAGTTAAATGAAAGTTTTTATCGTCGTTCTTGACCATTTCCTGCCAGTGAGAAGGGTCATGGCTAAGCAGTACTTTAAAGTCTTTTGCCGAAAGTCCGTCTGCGGCCGCTTCAAGATCTCCCGCTTTTTTAAATCCGCCTATCCCCCAGTTTTCCACTCCCACGAGTGCAAGGCGTTGACCGTTCTTTTCAATGAAACGGTGCTCATTTAGCAAGAGGTTCCAACCCATTTCAGCATGGGTATTCTTTAATTTTTCGAGATTTTCTGATTTTTCTTCCTGGGATGACCAATTCTTATAATCCCCGTAATCATGATTCCCCAAAACTGAATATACTCCATCTTTTGCTGTGATAGATGAAAACATCTCCTTCCACGGCTCCATTTCCGAAGCTATATTATTCACCAGATCCCCGGTAAAAACAACGAGATCACTTTCCTGTTTATTCAGAAGGTCTACTCCATACTTTATTTTATCCTTATTGTCAAAACTTCCGCTATGCACATCACTTATCTGGCTAAGTTTATAGCCATCAAAGGCATCAGGCAGGTCTTCAAAGTAAAGCGTGTATCGCAGGACCCTAAAATTATAACGCCCCTGGTACATCCCGTATAAAACAGAAGCAAACGGAATAGCCGCGATCCCCAAAGCAAGTTGACCGATAAATTTCCGTCGTGAAGGCATATCAAAACTATCTTCAGAAAATTTATTTACTGTCCCGGCACCAATCCTGTAGATATCTTCGCCCAGCATAAAAAGAGTCATCAGTAATTTTGCCAGCATTACAGCCAGAAGAAAACCGAAGGCATATCCACGCGCCCCCGAGAGAACACTACCTTCGCTGGGTTGCATCCACTGATAGATGAAATTTCCTACCACGGCAACCGAAATAAATATATATATGATAATTACCAGGTTACTACGGGTGAAATTCCGTAAAACCTGAAAGGCATAAATATCAATTATGAGATAAAAACCTATGAAAATGAGCCAACGCATTGAACTTCTGAATTTTTTTTTGCAAATATACTTTTAACTTCTACTTTAAAAGATTCGTTAACAGAAGTTTTAACTCCTGTATAAGCCGAAAAATTTAATAGCCATAACTTCTTTTGACAAAAAGCCTGCCTTTGTTTCTCAATTTTTATATCCGGCTCAGATGAGGTATGATTTTATCTTTGTAGTTTTGGAATATTCTTAGAAAAAATAAATTTCCTTCTATATGTCTGATCAAAAACGTCTGTTTCTCGTTGATGCTTATGCGTTGATTTTCCGTGGTTATTATGCATTTATAAAGAACCCCAGGATCAATTCTAAGGGCTTTGACACCTCGGCCATCATGGGTTTCATGAATTCTCTTTTTGATGTAATAAGAAGGGAAAGACCAGATCATCTGGCCGTTTGTTTTGACAAAGAAGGCAGTATAGTACGCACCGAGATGTTTACGGAATACAAAGCACACCGGGATGCAACTCCGGAACCCATAAAAGAGGCTATTCCCATAATTCAGGATATTCTTAATGCTATGCACATTCCGGTGGTGGTGCTACCCGGTTGTGAAGCCGATGATATCATTGGTACTTTAGCTCAGCAAGCTGAAAAAGAAAATTACCGGGTTTATATGGTAACTCCCGATAAGGATTTTGCACAACTGGTAACCGAAAACATTTTTATGTACCGCCCGGCAAGAATGGGAAATGGTATCGAAATTTGGGGAATCCCGGAGGTGCAAAAGAAATTTGAGGTGGAAACTCCAGATCAGGTTATCGATTTTCTCGGGATGATGGGCGATGCAGTAGACAATATTCCCGGACTTCCGGGGGTAGGTGAGAAAACGGCTAAAAAGTTTATCAAGGAATTTGGAAGCATGGAAAATCTGCTGGCAAATACCGATAAGCTAAAAGGTAAAATGCGGGAAAAAGTGGAAGCTCATAAAGAGCAAGGTCTTATGTCTAAAAGACTAGCTGCGATCTTAACCGACTGCGATGTAAAATTCCATGCCGAAGATTATGAACTCTCCATGCCTGATGCTGAAAAAGTTCAGAAGATATTTGATGAGCTGGAATTCAGAAGGCTTAAAGATCAGTTTTTAAAATTATTTAGTGGAGAGCAGCAACCTGTCCAAACACAGGTTACCAACTCACCTTCGGCCCGACAGAATGCAAAGACAGCCGGGGAAGGTCAGTTTTCACTATTTGGAGCTAATTCCGAGGAAATTATAGAAACAACTTCGGGAAGAAAAACATTAAAAGATACTCCGCATGTTTACCAGAGCCTCACCACAGGAATGGCACGAAGCCTCTTCCTAAAAAACCTGATGAAGCAAAAAAGTGTGTGTTTTGATACCGAAACCACTAGTTTAAATGCTCTTGAAGCCGAACTGGTTGGAATTGGTTTTTCCTGGGAAACCGGAAAGGGCTTCTATTTGCCTTTCCCCGAAAACCGGGATGAAACACAAAATCTCATCGAGGAGTTAAGACCATTCTTCGAAGATGAAAGCATTGAAAAAACCGGACAGAATTTAAAATACGATATTAAAGTTCTTGCAAAATACGGGATAAGGATCAAAGGCCAGCTTTTTGACACTATGATCGCGCATTATCTCATTAATCCCGATATGCGCCACAATATGGATGTCCTTGCAGAAACCTATTTGAATTATAGTCCGCAGCCCATTTCAGAGTTAATTGGAAAAAAAGGCAAGAATCAAAAATCTATGCGGGATGTTCCGCTGGAGTTGCAAACAGAATATGGTGTGGAAGATGCTGATGTCACTCTTCAGCTAAAGAAATTTTTCGAAGCGGAATTAAAAGAAGCGAATACCAGAAAACTTTTTGATGATATAGAGATTCCCCTGGTTCGAGTTCTGGCAGACATGGAGCTGGAAGGAATTAACCTGGACGAAAAATTCCTCAATTCCCTTACCGAAGCTTTGCAAAATGATATTGCAGAATTGGAGAAGAAAATATTTACTGAGGCAGGTGAGGAATTCAAGATCAGTTCCCCAAAACAACTGGGAGTGATCCTTTTTGAAAAAATGGAACTGGTTAAAAAACCCAAGAAGACAAAAACAGGACAGTATTCTACCAGTGAAGATGTGCTCTCGGTTTTAGCTAAAGAAAATAAAATTATAAAATACGTACTCGATTACCGGGCACTGGTGAAACTATTAAATACTTATGTGACCGCCCTGCCGAACCAGATCGAGAAGACAACCGGTAGAGTACATACCGATTATGTGCAAACCACTGCTGCAACCGGAAGGTTAAGTTCCAACAATCCCAACCTGCAGAATATCCCGATAAGAACCGAGCGCGGGAGAGAAGTGAGAAAGGCCTTTGTTCCCCGGGATGAAAACTTTATCCTGCTCGCGGCCGATTACTCCCAGATAGAATTGAGAATTATTGCTGCGCTTAGCAATGAAGAGAATATGATAAATGCCTTTAAGAATGGGGAAGATATTCACGCTTCAACAGCGGCAAAAGTATTCAACGTGCCTCTGGAAGAAGTAACCAGAGAGCAACGTAGTAATGCAAAAACGGTTAATTTTGGAATTGTATACGGGGTTTCGGCTTTTGGTTTAAGCAATCAAACCAATTTAACCCGCAGCGAGGCCAAAGAACTTATTGATACCTACTATAAAACTTATCCCAAACTCACCAATTACATTGGAGACCAGGTAGCTTTTGCCCGTGAACACGGTTATGTCCAAACCATTTTAGGCCGAAGACGTTATTTAAAGGATATCAATTCGCAAAATGCCGTGATTAGAGGGGCAGCCGAAAGAAATGCTGTGAATGCTCCAATCCAGGGAAGTGCAGCAGACATCATTAAACTTGCGATGATCAATATTCACCGAAAACTCTCTAAAGGGAATTACAAAACCAAAATGCTGCTTCAGGTGCATGATGAATTGGTTTTTGATGCTCATAAAGCCGAGTTGGATGAGATCAGAAAAATGATAAAGACCGAAATGGAGACCGCTTATAAACTTGAAGTGCCATTGGATGTTGAGGTAGGCATTGGCCAGAACTGGCTTGAGGCCCATTAAATTTTACGCTATATCTTACTAATTCCCGTATTAAGCCATTTTTTACGGGCATTCCCCCATTGTCTTCACACCTTTTATAATTCTATATTTGAAAAAATCAATATACCGGACACCTTTAGAACCCGGTCTTGATTTATCCCCTACATTTTTTTAGCTCCTTCCCTCCCAGATCAACTATGTCCTTTTTGGACACCTACTCCTTTTATGGTTAACTGACTTTGGATTTATTAATCAATCAATATTTAACCAAAAACTTTTAATTATGAAAAGATTTAAAAATTACCTGATGTACATGGCTGTTCTGGCTATGTTGATGACTGCCTGTAGTAAAGATGAAGTTGACTCCATCCCAACCGATGATCCTGAAATGGCCACTCTTAATTTTGGAGCTGTTTTAAATGATCTGCTGGAAGATTCACAGACCAGACAGGAGATGACTTTACCAGATTGTTCGGAGTTAGTTCCGTCCTATGTGCATGTGGTATTAAGCGGTACTACTGATGTTGGTAGTTACGAAGAACCCTTAGAAGTAGGAGTAAATCCTACTCCCGGCGACTATGATGACGATGGAACCGAAGAATATTTCACCGTTGAGTCTTCGGATCTCGAACTGGTTCCTGGCCCATATAGCCTGGATTATTTTGCTGTTTACGATGAAAATGATGTTTTAATCTGGCTTGCTCCTTATGGGGAAAGTGAATATACAACATGGGTAGGTTCAGCACTACCAATGGACTTCGACCTGGGAGCGGGAACAAAAAAATACGTAGATGTAGAAGTACTGTGTTTTGATGATCGTACTGTGAATGAATTTGGCTATTTATTCTTTGATCTTCATCCAACCCAAGCTATAGAGTTCTGTATTTTCGGGAATTATTGCGATGATAACGGAAGACATTATCCTGCCGAATATTCTGTGAATATCTGGAGTGGAGATGATAATACGGGAGATGTAATACATTCTGATGTCCGCAATACAGTTGAAATGGATGCTAACGGTGATTATTCAGGCACTACTGTTTGTGTAGCATTACCTGATGTTGGAGGAGAAGATACAGTGGACAATTACTATGTAGAGATAACATTGCTTAATTCTGATGCCTACGGTGATGTAACGGAAGAGGTAATAAGAAGCTTTACACTTACTGATGTTCAGGTAAGGTCCTTATTTGATGGAGAGGATGCATTAGACTACTGGCACTTTAGAGAAGGGGTTGGTTGCGCTACAGATACACCACCCTTAACTGATAATGGGACACCTCCCGTAATTGATGTAGATACTAATATTTATATTTACTTTGATTCCTCAGGTTCTATGGACGCGACCCTATCTCCACTTCAGGAAATGCGAAATACCTTATTAAAAGATGCTTTAATCGCTTTATATGATAATGATGAAGATGCTTACGATGATAAGGTAAAGGTAATTTCAGTTCCTGATGAAAGAACCTTCAACATGTTAAATATCCAGGGTGAGACTCCCAGCGGAAATGTAATCGCCATGGTTTTCCAGGACGAGGCTGAGTACATTTACCATCCCACTTCTGGTCCCTGGGATCAGAACTCTCCTAGAACCGCAACATATGATACAGATATTACAACGCTTAGAAGCAGGCTAAACTCATTTCCTGCAAATTATTACCGAGGGATAATATTCCAGGTGGAAACTACAGGTCATGAAGCTTTTGGGATTTTTAAATCTTTAATAGGCTATGTTGAAAATGGTACCGGTAATTACAGCGATAGCTTTGGTCTATCTGATAGAACTGAATTTGGTTACAACTACGAGGTAACTCCTTCGGCTTCCGCATCTTATTATGCAGATTTAATTGTAGATGCGCTAGAGGATTTAGGATACGAATTATAAATTAGCAATTCTTAAAAATGGAATATAAAAAAGAGGCTGTCCTTGCGGAACAGCCTCTTTTAATATTTTTTAATATTATTGGATAGTTACTTTTTTGTAAACCATAATTATTTCTTCGATTTCAGAAGCAACTGTAGTTCCCGGATCATCAACATAAGCTGAGGCTTCCATTTCAGAAAGGGTAACTTTCATAAATTCCTCGGTTCCCTCCTCGTAAAGTGAAATGCTCTTGGTTTCAGTTAAAGTAGAACCATTATATTCAAATGTAACCTCCAATTCGTTCTGGTCGTTCACATCATAACTGGCTGAATATTCACCATAATTACATTTAAACTCATCATCTTCAGGCCCAAAATCAAGTTTTGCTTGTCCGGTGGTGACATCTCCATTCGCCTGGAAAGTATAAAACATATTGTCGAAACAACGGGTTTCAGACAAAATATCTGTACTGGAAGACTCATCAAAATTTAAATTAACGGCAACATCAGAATCCATGGATTCTAATTCCCAACGACCTACTAATGAACTTCGTTCAATAGTGGCATCTACTGTTGTTATAGGCTCCTCATTAAGGCTCATTGTTTCCGGTTCACAAGACTGAAAAAAAACCGTGATCCCAATCAACATCATTCCGCCTACCAGATTTGTAAATTTTTTCATAGCACTCATTATTGTAGGTGCAAATTTAAAAAATTATTAAGGTATTTTGTGACTTTTTTAACACTTAATTTACCGTTAATCGTTGCTTTTGAACCCCTTGTCGCCACAGACAGGCATTTCCGGTGTTTCAAAATAAATTTATTGTAGGAATCTGCTGATCCGATTTTCTGAAGAGATCAATGATTAAAATTGTGAAATAAAGCTTAACAAAATGTCTTGAACCCCAGTGACTTCCAAAGTAATAAATTAATAAGACACATATTTGCTATATGAATTTATAATTGTACATTTGCACCCCGTTTTCCCGCCATGATTCATGTAGGGAACGGGAATGGAATGTTTAATAATAAGTAAATTTAATTAGTGTGGACACATTAAGCTACAAAACAGTATCGGCAAACAAGGCCACCGTTTCTAAGGAATGGGTTCTTGTTGATGCTGAAGGACAGACTTTAGGCCGCCTTTCATCTAAAGTAGCCAAGCTACTAAGAGGTAAGCATAAGCCTGATTTTACCCCACACGTTGATTGTGGAGATAACGTCATTGTTATCAATTCCGAAAAGATCAACTTAACCGGAAAGAAATGGGATGCGAAAGAATATATTCGCCACACCGGTTATCCAGGGGGACAGAGAAGTTTAACAGCTTCTGAATTATTCGACAAAGCGCCAGAGCGTCTTGTTGAGAAAGCAGTAAAGGGGATGCTACCAAAGAACAAACTTGGAGCAGAACTATTCAGAAATTTAAAGGTTTATGTTGGATCTGAACATGATCACAGCGCACAAAAACCTAAAACTATTAACTTAAACGATCTTAAGTAATGGAGGTTATTCACAAAATTGGCCGTAGAAAAACAGCGGTTGCAAGGATTTACGTTTCTGAAGGAAGCGGAAACTTTACCATTAACAAAAAAGACCTTAAGGATTACTTCACTACAGGTACACTCCAGTATAAAGTAAACCAGGCTCTGAACATTACCGGCAACGAAGGTAACTTCGATATTAAAGTCAATGTTTTCGGAGGAGGAATCACCGGCCAGGCAGAAGCTATTCGTCTTGCAGTAGCAAGAGCAATGGTAGAATTGGATGCTGAGAATAGAGCCCTGCTAAAACCAGAAGGCTTAATGACCAGAGATCCAAGAATGGTAGAACGTAAGAAATTCGGACAGAAGAAAGCCCGTAAGAAATTCCAGTTCTCTAAACGTTAATTATTATCGGGGTAATTTCCCGGAAGTTCATTTAATACTAAAAAGAATTTTGTTGTTATTCCGCTTGCCGCGGAAGTTAGTTTAGCATCTAAACAGGTAAGGCCGTATTTTTCCTAAAAATAGCCACTTACTTGTTGCTATCTTCAACAGAACGTAAACTATTACAAAAATGGCAAACAAAGTAGAAGTAAAAGAATTACTTGATGCAGGTGTACATTTTGGACACCTTACAAGAAGATGGAACCCAAATATGGCCCCATATATCTATATGGAGCGCAACGGGATTCACATTATCAACCTATATAAAAGTGCTGCAAAAATGCAGGAAGCCGGAGAGGCTCTAGCAAAAATAGCAGCCAGCGGCAGAAAAATACTTTTTGTAGCTACCAAAAAGCAGGCTAAAGAGATCGTAGCCGAGCAAGCTGAAAAAGCAAACATGCCTTACATCACCGAGCGCTGGCCCGGTGGTATGCTTACCAACTTCGTAACCATTCGTAAAGCCGTTAAGAAAATGGCTTCTATAGACCGAATGAAAAAAGATGGTACATTCAACACCCTTTCTAAAAAAGAACGTCTTCAGGTAGATCGTCTTAGAGCAAAATTAGAAAAGAACCTTGGTTCTATTTCTGAAATGAGCAGACTTCCAGGAGCGCTGTTTGTAGTTGATATCACCCGTGAACACATCGCCATTAAAGAAGCACAGAAATTAAACATTCCAATCTTTGCAATGGTAGATACCAACTCAGACCCTCGTGAGGTAGAATACGTAATCCCTTCCAACGATGATGCTTCAAAATCCATCAGTAAGGTAGTTTCTTATGTTTCTGACGCAATTGTTGAAGGACTTTCTGAAAGAAAAACCAGCAAGGATTCCAAGAAAGCTGAAAAAGAAGAAACCGAAGAAAAAGCTGTTAAAGAGCCAAAAGCTAAAGTAGCTAAAACCGAAGATGCAGAAGTTCCTTCTAAAGACGCTGAAGATAAAAAAGCGATGAAAGAAGCCCAGGAAGAAGTTAAGCTTGAAGACAAGCAGGAAACTCTTGATAAGGCTAAATCATCTAACGAAGAAGAATAAACCAATATTTTCATAAAATCTAAAAGTCGTTTAGTCCTTTCTTTCTGAGTTAGATTCTAAACGACTTTTTAATAAAATATAATACTATGGCTAAGATAACTGCTGCAGAAGTAAACAAATTAAGAAAAGCTACCGGTGCCGGAATGATGGACTGCAAAAAAGCTTTGGTTGAAACCGATGGTGATTTCGACAAAGCTATTGAAGTTCTTCGCAAAAAAGGACAGAAGGTAGCTGCTAAAAGAGCCGACCGTGATTCTGCTGAAGGTGCTGCAATTGCAAAAACCAACGCCGAAAACAACAAAGGAGTGATCATTTCACTTAACTGTGAGACTGATTTCGTAGCCAAGAACGATGATTTCGTAAACCTGGCAAACGATTTCGCAGATCTTGCTTTAAATTATAATTCTAAAGATGAATTCCTTAAGGCAGATTACAAAGGGATCACTGTAGAAGAGAAGCTAACCGAGCAAACCGGTGTTATCGGTGAAAAGATCGAGATTGGTGCTTTCAAAACCCTTGAGGCTCCTTTCGTAGGTTCTTACATCCATGCTGGAAACAAAATCGCTGTTATCACCGGACTTTCTAAAAACGTTGAAGGAGCTGAAGAAGCTGCTAAAAATGTTTCTATGCAAGCCGCTGCGATGAATCCTGTTGCCCTTAACGAAGAAGGTGTGGACCAGAGCACTGTTGAAAAAGAGATCGAGATCGCTAAGGATCAACTTCGTCAGGAAGGTAAACCTGAAGAAATGCTTGATAATATCGCAAAAGGTAAGATCAAGAGATTCTTTAAAGATAATACCCTTGTTAATCAGGCTTACATCAAAGACAGCAAGCAAAGCGTTTCAGATTATGTAAAATCTGTAGACTCAAGCCTTGAAGTTGTAGGTTTCGAAAGAGTTGCACTTGGCGAATAACAGTTATTTTCCGTGAAGACGGGAAACCAATAAACAATGAAACCGTTTCTTTAATCAGAAGCGGTTTTTTTATGTTAAAAAAATGTCTCAGGATCTAAAGAGTTTAATCTGTCTCTTTTTACGAAAAGTTTTGTGTCAAAATTCTATCTGGTGTATCTTGTAAACGCAACATATTCCAAAAATTTTCACTTATTTCTGAAATATTCTTCAAATAATTATATGAAAAAAACCAACCAGAAATATACTTTAATCACTGGTTCCAGCCAGGGCCTGGGGAAAGCCTTTGCTGAAATTTGCGCTAAAAAAATGCAAAATCTTATCCTAATCTCCCTTCCTAACGAAAACAACGGGAAATTAGCAAAAGAGTTAGAGGAGAAATATGGAATAAAAGCCATTCAATATGAAGCAGATCTTACTAAAAAAGAAGATTTATATAAAGTTATAGCTTTCGTAAAAAACTACAGGATAAACATGCTAATTAACAATGCGGGAATTGGCGGAGCTAAAAGATTCGAAGATGCCACCCTTACTTATTTAAGTGATATGGTACTCTTAAATATTTTATCCCTGGTAACGTTAACCCACCAATTGCTGCCTGTTTTAAAACAAGAGGAAGAGGCTTATATCCTTAATATTTCCAGTGTTGCGGCCTTTGCACCTATGCCTTTTAAGACAGTTTACCCCGCAAGTAAAGCTTTCGTATACTCCTTTTCCAGAGGTCTTAAATCTGAATTAGAATATAGCAATATTCATGTGGCAGTAGCCCACCCCGGCCCTATGCCTACCAATGAAAATGTCACTAAAAGAGTAAAAGCTTTAACCGGAATGGTAAAGTACTCGGTTTTAACTCCCAAGGAAACAGCTGAAATATGCCTTGAAAAATTACTGCAGAAAAAAACGGTAATCATCCCCGGAAAATTCAATTGGTTCAATTCACTTTTATTGCGTTTTTTACCCATCCCCCTCCAACTTAAAATCCTCAATGGTAAGCTAAAACCTGAAGCTTCAGAAATTCAATCTAATGGCTAAAAAAGTTTTGGTAACAGGTGCAAGTGGATTTTTGGGTTTTCATATTTCCAAACAGCTTTTACAGGCAAATTATGAAGTAGTTACCTTGATAAGGGAAAAGAGCGACACGAGGTTACTTAAAAACCTAAATTGCAAAATAATTCGAGGTAGTTTAAGTAGCACTAAGGATATCGGAAAAGCCATTAAAGGTTGTGATTTCGTAATTCACGCCGCTGCAAAAACAAGTCAGGATTCTTCTGATTTTGAAGATTACAGGGAAGCAAATATCACCAGTACAAAATTGCTGATAGAAGCTTCAAAAAAAGAAAAAATCAGCAGGTTTGTGTTCGTAAGTAGCGCCAATGCCTTTACTATGGGAAGCAAAGCCAATCCCGGTAAAGAAGATTCAGGTTTTATGTCTTTTTTAAAGAATTCCGGTTATGCACATAGCAAATACAAAGCGCACCAATTAATTTTAGAAGAAACAAAAGAAAGCAACTTCCCCGCTATTGTAGTAGCGCCCACTTTTATGGTTGGACCTTACGACATTAAACCTTCCAGCGGGAGGTTAATGCTTTATTTATTAAAAAATAAACTGGTTTTCTATCCAAAGGGCGGTAAAAGTTTTGTTGCAGTAACGGCTGCTGCGACGGCTTGTATAAATGCATTGAAAATGGGCGAGACCGGAGAAAGCTACTTACTTTCGGGGGTCAACCTCACTTATAAAGAATATTTTGAAAAAATTACCAGATTTTCAGAAGAAAACCACTTCCTGATTCCTATCCCAAAAAGTTTACTCAAACCAGTTGAAGGTCTGTATCGCATTATTCCAAATAAAAAGCTATTGTTACTCATAACAAATATTCAAATGTTGTTTTCAAATAATTATTTCAGCAACACAAAGGCCAAAAAAGAACTAAACATGCCGGAAACGCATATTGATTCCTCCATAAGGGAAAGTATTCAATGGTTTCAGGAAAATAATTACATTTAATCTATTCCGGAAGGCTTACATAATCCATTAATTTTCACAATGTCCAACAAAGCATTTCAGTTTAAAGAATTCAAAATAGAGCAGGATCGATGCGCGATGAAGATTGGAACTGACGGAGTCCTCCTTGGCGCATGGACCTCCCTGGAGCATCAACCGGATAGCATCCTCGATATTGGAACAGGAACAGGTATAATCGCTTTAATGCTCGCACAGCGCTCCCATGCCCTGCTTATTGATGCCATGGAGATAGATGATGATGCTTACGAACAAGCCGTAGAAAATTTTGAGAACAGCGAGTGGAGTGACCGACTCTTCTGCTATCACGCTGCCTTTGATGAATTTGTTGAAGAAATGCAGGACGAAGAAAAATATGATCTCCTTGTTTCCAATCCGCCTTTTTATGCTGAAGATTATATTTCAGAAAGCACAAGTAGAAATAAAGCTCGTTTTGTTGAAGCTTTGCCATTTTCAGAATTAGTAGAAGGAGTCTCAAAATTATTAAGTCCGAAAGGGGAATTCAGTGTCATTATTCCGTATAAAGAAGAAACAGGTTTTTTAGCCTTAGCCAGAAAGGTTGGTCTTTTTCCGAAGCGAATTACCAGAGTACGGGGAACTGAAACTTCAGAAATAAAAAGAAGTTTAATGAGTTTTAGTTTCAGAGAAATTCCTATAGAAGAGAATGAACTTATTATTGAAATTTCACGTCATAATTATACAGAAGCCTACAAAAATCTGGTAAAAGACTTCTATCTTAAATTATAATCTTAAAATTGTTTGCTATAAAAAGCTTGGCTACATTTGTGTAAAACACTACACAACATGAAACCAGATTTATTTCAGGCTCCCGATTATTTTAATCTCGACGAGCTTTTAACCGATGAACATAAAATGGTTCGCGATGCTGCCCGGGAATGGGTAAAGCGCGAAGTTTCCCCAATAATTGAAGACGCAGCCCAAAAAGCCGAATTTCCAAAATCTATAATAGGAGGTTTAGCTGAAATTGGTGCTTTTGGCCCTTATATTCCTGAAGAATACGGTGGAGCCGGACTCGACCAGATCTCCTACGGACTCATCATGCAGGAAATTGAACGTGGCGACAGCGGAGTGCGTTCTACCGCATCTGTACAATCTTCCCTGGTGATGTATCCCATTTTTAAATACGGTACCGAAGAGCAAAAGAAAAAATACCTGCCTAAACTAGCCAGCGGCGAGATGATGGGTTGTTTTGGCCTTACCGAACCCGATTACGGTTCTAATCCTGCCGGAATGGTTACTAACTTTAAAGATAAAGGTGATCATTATTTACTTAACGGAGCGAAAATGTGGATCTCCAATGCCCCATTCGCCGATATCGCCATAGTTTGGGCTAAAAACGAAGAAGGGCGTATCCACGGCCTTATCGTAGAGCGTGGAATGGAAGGTTTTTCTACTCCTGAAACCCACAACAAATGGTCGCTACGCGCCAGTGCTACCGGAGAACTTATTTTTGACAACGTGAAGGTTCCCAAAGAAAATTTAATGCCGAATAAAAGTGGACTTGGTGCCCCACTCGGTTGTCTTGATTCAGCGCGGTTCGGAATTGCCTGGGGAGCAATAGGCGCTGCGATGGATTGTTATGACACCGCTTTGAGGTATGCCAAAGAGCGGGTTCAATTCGATAAACCCATTGCGGGAAAACAACTACAGCAGAAAAAACTGGCTGAAATGATCACCGAAATCACAAAAGCTCAACTAATGGCATGGAGACTTGGGGTTTTGCGAAATGAAGGCAAAGCTACTTCATCCCAGATATCCATGGCAAAAAGGAATAATGTAGAAATGGCTATTAACATTGCCAGAGAAGCAAGACAGATTTTAGGTGGAATGGGAATTACCGGCGAGTACAGTATTATGCGTCATATGATGAACCTGGAAAGCGTTATTACTTACGAAGGTACTCACGATATTCATCTACTAATTACCGGAATGGATATTACCGGCATGCCGGCTTTTTAATCAGAAATTTCAGAATTTTCCAATAGGTCAAAACAAGGGCAGCGCTTACAGCGTTTGCCCTTTTTGTATTTTTCACAGCACTCGGTTTTGAGAGCTTTTGGCTCTTTTGCCACCACTCCATCCAACTGCAAATAATCCTTTGATTTGTTGGAATAGAATACCAGGATATTAAAAGAGTACATCACCTGCCTTTTCATTTACTTTAATAACCTTCTATAAAAAACGTTTGAAAAAATCCTCAATCGTTTTAATCAATTCAATTAAGGTACTTCAGGAGCTATTTTCACTTCCAGGCCATCAAGCTCTTCGGTAATGGGCACCTGGCAGCTTAAGCGGCTGTTATCCTGAACAAAAAAAGCCTGATCCAGCATATCTTCCTCTTCGTAGCTTTTTTCAGGTAACAAATGTTCGTAATTAAGCATATAACATTGACAGGATGCACACATAGCCATTCCGCCACAAATCCCAATAGTACCTTCCGGAGCCAACTCAAAAGAGCGAATAACTTCCATCAGGTTCATATTCATATCAGTAGGAGCATTTACCCGGTGAGCCTCACCTTTCCTATCAATTATGGTGATCTTAATATCTGACATTCCTTAATTTATGCTTTTTACAACCTCTCTTTTAGCCTCTTTTTTACTTCCATCAAAACCATTAATCCCGCTCACCGTAGTGTATTTCATTACATATTTTTTCTCTGGAAAAATACGCTGATAGGCACTCTGGCACATTATCGCGGCTTCGTGAAAACCACAAAGAATAAGTTTTAACTTTCCGGGGTAGGTATTCACATCGCCAATGGCATAAATGCCGGGGATATTGGTTTGATAATCGTAAGTATTATCAACCTTGATGGCATTTTTCTCAATTTCCAGTCCCCAATCGGCGATTGGGCCAAGTTTAGGCGAAAGGCCAAATAATGGAATAAAATAATCGGTTTCTTTAATTTCCTTTTCTGAAGCCTCACTACGACGTGTAATTACAACACTTTCAAGAGTTTCATCTCCCTTAAGGTCAGTAACCTCCGCTTCGGTGATGAGCTTAACCTTTCCTTCTTTGGAGAGTTTCTCTACTTTTTCTACAGAATCCAAGGCGCCACGGAAATCCTTTCGGCGATGAACCAGGGAAACTTCCGAAGCAATTTCAGCAAGATAAATAGACCAGTCTAATGCTGAATCTCCTCCCCCAGCAATTACAACTTTTTTATCACGGTATATCTCCGGATCACGGATAATATAAGCTACTCCCTTATCTTCGTATTGCTGGATGTTAGTAATTGGGGGTTTTCTAGGTTCGAAACTACCAAGACCACCGGCTATAACCACAACGGGAGCATGGTGTTTTGTGCCTTTACTAGTGGTAACGATAAAACTACCGTCTTCCTGTTTTTCTATGGTTTCTGCCCTTTCCCCTAAAGTAAAGCCGGGTTCAAAAGGCTTAATTTGTTCCATTAAATTATCTACAAGATCCCCTGCGAGTATTTCTGGAAATCCGGGAATATCGTAAATAGGTTTTTTGGGATAGATCTCTGAACATTGGCCGCCAGGTTGAGCTAATGCATCAATTAGATGACATTTTAATTTTAATAATCCGGCTTCAAAAACGGCAAAAAGTCCTGTTGGTCCGGCACCAATGATAAGTATATCGGTTTTAATCATTCTTCTTTTTCATTTTAGGAAACCTAGCGGCTTACCTTTCAATATTTACAACCTGCTCAATTTGCGGAACGTATTTTTTAATGGTCATTTCCACACCAGATTTTAGGGTCATTTGGTTTACCGTACAACCCACACAGGCCCCCTCTAACTGTACTTTCACCAACCGGTCATCTTCGATAGAGACCAAAGAAATATTGCCTCCATCACTTTCCAGAAAGGGTCGAATTTCAGCAAGAGCTTTTTCTACATTTAGTCTGATTTCTTCGCTTGTCATCTATTTTTTATTAACGGCACTACAACCGGCCATAGTGGTGATTTTAATTGCTTCGGTAGGTGGCAAACTCTGATTACGATTTACCGTTTGCTGAACCATATTCCTGGTAATCTCCTCAAATGCAGCTTCAATTGGGGTTGCAGTTTGAAGAGCAGCAGGCCTTCCAATATCTCCAGATTCTCTCAGGCTCTGTACTAACGGGATCTCACCGAGGAACGGAGTTTCAAGATCTTCAGCCAGGTTTCTTGCACCGTGCTTTCCGAAGATATAATATTTGTTTTCCGGCAGCTCATCAGGTGTGAAATATGCCATATTCTCAACTATTCCTAAAACAGGAACGTTTATGCTATCCTGACGGAACATAGCCACTCCTTTTCTGGCATCGGCTAAAGCAACATTTTGCGGGGTGCTAACCACTACTGCTCCCGTAATTGGCAAAGACTGCATGATAGAAAGGTGGATATCACCTGTACCTGGAGGAAGGTCGATTAACAGAAAGTCAAGTTCTCCCCAGGCCGCATCAAAGATCATTTGATTAAGGGCCTTGGCAGCCATAGGACCACGCCAGACTACAGCCTGATTTGGCTGTGTAAAGAAACCAATGGAAAGTATTTTTACGCCATAGTTTTCAACGGGTTTCATTTTAGATTTCCCGTCAATATTTACAGAAAGAGGTTTCTCAGCCTCTACATCAAACATAATCGGTGCTGAAGGGCCGTAGATATCAGCATCCAAAAGACCCACTTTAAAGCCCATTTTAGACAATGTTACCGCCATATTTGCAGTAACCGTAGATTTCCCAACGCCGCCTTTTCCTGAGGCTACAGCAATAATATTACTGATTCCAGGAATTTGTTTTCCTTTAATCTCAGGTTTTTTATCAGGAGCATCAACTTTTATATTTACTTTCACTTTGGCTTTCTGGTAAACATGCTCATGAATGGCTTTCAGCACATCCACCTCAGCACGTTTTTTAATATGAAGCGCGGGGGTATTGATCACAAGATCTACAACCACCTCGTCCCCAAAGGTCATGACATTTTGAACAGCACCGCTTTCTACTATATTTTTGCCTTCACCGGCAACGCTTATAGTTTCAAGGGCTTTAAGGATATCTTTTCTATCTAATTTCATCTTGATATATTTTAAGCATAAGGTCTGTGCTTTGCCGCATAAATGTCCCAGTCCTTACAATCAATTCTATTAATAAAGTCAACAGGAATCAACCTTATGTAGACTGATTCTAAATGCAAATATAGGTGGAAAAGCTAAGAAAACGAAGTATTTGACTATAATTGATTTATGGTGTAATAAGCCCGAATTATGGATTCAAATTAACCGGCGGATCCCAGAAATATTTATCAAAATCCTCCACCTTATTATCGCTTACGAGCACACCTTCTGCTTCCAGGGAATTTTGCATGGCATTACTATCTCCAAAATGATGTTTTCCACTAAGAAGTCCAATGCGGTTTACCACCCGATGTGCCGGAACATCTTCAAGTTTATGAGAAGCATTCATCGCCCAGCCAACCATCCTGGCGCTTTGCGGCGAACCGATTGCCTTAGCGATGGCTCCATAAGAAGTTACTCTACCGTAAGGTATTTGCCGAACAAGTTCGTAGACCTTCTCAAAGAAATTCTTTTCCCCGGAGATCATAAATAATAAATTCTGAGAATTGTTATAATGACTAAGATAAGCATCAGGCTGGCCATGAAATAATTGGAATATTCTGAAAATTGTTCAGCGTACTTTTCAATTTTAATAAAAGACAGGACATACAAATAAAGTGTAGTGAAGCTTCCAAGGGCCGCCGCTAAGACAAAGGCAAAGATCAAAGACCATTCATAGGTTACTCCCACTCCCAAATTAAGCGCTCCTGCAATAGCAACAAAATATGGGATGGGAAACAAATTAAGAACAGATATCAACATGCCTTTAAAAATACTATTGGCATTTGCTTTATGGGTAGTGTGTTCTATTTCTCCGCGCCTTTTAGCCATTAACAAAAAATATATGCCTAACAGAATAAAAATCACAAGGCCAGCCCGCAATAGTATGCTCTGTACGAAAATGTTATCAAAAATATATTTAGCAAGGAGTACGGCAATCAGAGCTTGTAATAATACAACACTGGAAGCTCCTAAAGCCACATAAAGACCGTTGCGCTTTCCATGTTCCACACAGGTTTTGGCAACAGTCATATTAACAAGACCTGGAGGTATTACTCCGATAAGGGCAGCAAAATAGGTGATTAGAAAGAGTTTAGTTTCCTCCAAAAGGCGCTATTTTATCCTAAATTGAATATAGGTAATAGGTTTTCCCTGTTCAAGATACTGTTTTTCGTAGAAAGTCTGGATGTCTCTTACCTCTTTTGGAGAGTATTCGTTTTTATAAATATCATGATGAGCATAAAGTATCTCCTGGCCCTGCCCGTGTAACAGCCCCAGGGTGTAGCCGTGCATAAATTCGCTGTCGGTTTTCAAATTCACGAGCCCTTCTGGTTTTAAAATATGCTTATACTTTTCCAGGAATGCAGCGTTAGTCAACCGATGCTTGGTACGCTTATATTTTATCTGTGGGTCAGGGAAGGTTATCCAGATTTCATCGATCTCATTTTCGGCAAAGATCTTGTCGATAAGTTCTATTTGAGCTCTCACAAAAGCGACATTCCCCAGTTTATCTTCCATTGCAGTTTTAGCTCCTCTCCAAAACCGGGCACCCTTAATATCTATCCCTATAAAATTCCTATCGGGATAATATTCTGCAAGTCCTACACTGTACTCGCCTTTTCCGCATCCCAGTTCTAAAACAATAGGATTGTCATTTTTAAAGAATTCTTTTCGCCATTTCCCTTTTAAACTGAAATCATCCTTTTCCAATATATCTCTGGATGGCTGAATAACATTTTCAAAGCTTTCGTTTTCCTTAAATCGTTTTAATTTATTTTTACTACCCACAGCTTGTTTGAAATTTTGACAAAATTAAGGAAATTAGCCAACAGAAGTAATATATAATAATATATATGAAGAAGAAGCGAATTTTGGTTGCGGCGCTTAACTGGGGATTAGGTCACGCCACGCGTTGTATTCCAATTATCAACGGATTGATCGCTCATGGTTATGAACCAATAATAGCTTCAGATGGGGCTGCTCTTTCCTTGCTAAAAAAGGAGTTTCCTGATCTCCAGGCAGAAGAACTCCCTTCATATAATATTGAATATTCCGCCGCGCCTAATTTGTTAAAATGGAAACTGTTTTTAGAAAGCCCCAGAATAATAAAGGTCATTAAGGCTGAAAAAAAGGAAACAAAAAGGCTGGTAGAAAAATACAACTTAAACGGAATAATTTCTGATAATCGTTTGGGAGTGCGCTACAGGCATCTTAAATGTGTTTTTATCACGCACCAGCTCAATGTGCTTTCCGGCAACACAACCTGGTTAAGCAGTAAACTCCACCAAAAGTATATTCGGAAATTTGATGAATGTTGGGTGCCTGATCTTCCCGGCTCAAAAAACCTGAGCGGATTTTTGGGCCATATGAAAAAGACTCCCGAAGAAGTAAAATATATGGGCCCGTTAAGCAGGTTCAGCAAAAAAGATATTCCGAAAAATTTTAAAATAATGATTCTTCTCTCAGGCCCGGAACCTCAACGTTCCATTCTGGAAAAGATTTTACTTCAGGAATTTAAGGAGACTTCAGAAAAAACTCTTTTTGTGAGAGGTGTTTTGGAAGAGAGCGAGTTTATTACTCAAATGAACAACCCTAATTTGGAGATCAGAAATTATCTTTTTGGAGAAGAGTTGGAAAAGGACCTAAACTCCAGTGAAATAATAGTCTGCAGATCTGGTTACACTAGCATAATGGACCTTTCAAAGCTTGAAAAAAAAGCATTTTTGATCCCCACACCCGGGCAATTCGAACAGGAATACCTAGCAGAGCGTCTCGATAAACTGGGAGTTGCTCCGTTTTGCACTCAAAGCAAATTTAAGATTTCCGAATTAGAAAGATTAAAGAGTTTTAGCGGTTTTCGAGACTTTGGGTTTGTTACCGACTTTGGTGATCTTTTTACTCTTTTCAAGGGTAAATGAAAATTCACTTCCAACACCAAAGACGCTGTCCACATAGATTTTTTCGTTATGCGCTTCAATGATATGTTTGACGATAGAAAGACCTAAGCCGGAGCCACCTTCCTTACGGCTTCCGCTCTTGTCCACCCGATAGAATCGTTCAAAAAGCCGGGGAATATTTTCTTTTTCTATTCCTTCACCGTTATCAGTAATTCTCACAATCACCTTATTTTTAATGAGATTTTCGATGCTAACCTCGGTGGTCCCTCCTTTTTTTCCGTACTTAATTGAATTCACAATGAGATTGGAAACCACTTGCTGAATCCGGTCGCGGTCCGCTCGAACCATCACCGGCCGATCGTAAGGCATATCGAAAACAAGGGTTATATTCTTCTTTGCAGCTTTCATCTCGAGCAGGTCGAAGGAGTTTTGAACAAGCTCAACGATATTGAAATCTTCCATATTAAGATGTAATTCTCCCGCCTCAAGTTTGGTGATCATATCCAGATCTTTTACGATATAGATAAGGCGTTCTACACCTTTGTTAGCACGTTGCAAATATTTTTTTCTAACGGCCTTATCCTTAATCGCCCCGTCCAGGAGCGTAAGGATGTACCCCTGAACCGTAAACAAAGGAGTTTTCAATTCATGGGAGACATTTCCCATAAATTCCTTTCGATAAGCCTCCCTAACTTTAAGAGTTTCGATCTCGAGTTTATTATACTCGGCAAATCTTTCTACTTCACGGGTAAGTGACGCCATATCTGTAGTGACCTGGCTGGGGTTAAGTGTAGTTGAGTCCAGCAGGGAAACATTATCATAGATCTTTTTAATCCGTTTATAGATAAAATGCTCTACTCTGTATTGTATGATGAAAAAGGAAAAAAGGTAAGTTAAAAGCCCTAGAATCAGGACCGGAAACCACTCAAAGCCTGTAGTAAAATGAGCATACAAGCCTACAGCTACCGAAAGAAAAACGGTAATATAGATTGAAGTTTTAATCGCAAATTTATATGAGCGTTTAAATTTTTTTGCCATTAAATCACAAACTTATAGCCAACCCCTTTCACGGTTTTGAAAGATTCATCTCCTATCTTTTCACGTAATTTCCTAATATGCACATCAATAGTGCGCCCTCCAACAACTACTTCGTTTCCCCAAACCTTATCAAGAATATCTTCTCTTTTAAAAACCTTCCCCGGTTTTGAGGTAAGCAGGGAAAGTAATTCAAATTCCTTTCGTGGCAGTACTAATTCCTGATCATTTTTAATCACTTTATACTGATCGCGATCAATAACCAACTCCCCGATTTTCAGAATATTTGTAGAACCTGAATCCTCTTTAAAGCGTCTCAAAAGCGCCTTTACTTTACTCACTAAAACCTTGGGTTTGATAGGTTTTGTAATATAATCGTCGGCTCCGGCATCAAATCCTGCCATTTGTGAATAGTCTTCTCCTCTTGCTGTTAAAAAGGTGATGATGGTGTCTTCAAGGCCGGCGATATTTCTAATCTGTTCGCAGGCCTCTATCCCGTCCATTTCAGGCATCATTACATCCAGGATGATAAGCTGTGGTTTGTGCTTTTTTGCCAGTTTAACTGCCTCTGCACCGTTTTCAGCAGTGATTACCTGGTAGCCTTCTGTCCTTAAATTGTAACCGACTATTTCAAGGATATCCGGCTCATCGTCTACCAACAGAATTTTAATTTCACTCTTTTTCATCAGTATTTAATTGTGTTCTTATTTTGAAGTAAAAGTAAGTATAAATTCCTACCCGATAATTCACCCTCGCGAAGTCTTAACCTTAAGGTAATATAAAGAATTTTCTTCAAAAGCATTTATAATCAAGCCTTTTCAAAGCACAGGTAAAAAATTGAGTCCAATATATACCGCAGTTCAGGCCGAAAACAGCTTAGTAGTAAACCTAAATTTAATATTAAAAGTTTCAGAATAACATAAGCTTAAACTTAAGCTAAGATCACACTTAAACTATGCTCGTTTATTTGCTTCAAATTAAAATACTGAAACAAAAACTAAATTTTTTGACTTATGAAAAAACTAATTATTGCAGGATTCGCTATCGCAACTTTAGGTCTTACCAGCTGTAGTGAAGATGATGATGTACCAACAGAACCACTTGCAACCTGTACAGATGGAATCCAGAACGGTAACGAAACAGGTGTTGATTGTGGCGGGCCTTGTGCGCCATGTGAAGGAGATGGAGACGGAGATGGTCAAACTCCAGTAGATGAAGATCTTTCCGGACTACTAACAGAAGACTTCACTTTAACCAATGATGTTATGTGGGAAATAAACGGAAAATTTGTTGTTGGTGATGGAGCTACCCTTACTATAGAACCAGGAACCATTATTAAAGGAGCAGAAGGAACAGGTTCTTTAGCCTCGGCCCTTATTGTAGCCCGTGGGGGCAAAATCATGGCTGAAGGTACTGCTGACGAGCCAATTATTTTTACTTCCATAAATGACAATATCGACCTTGGTGAAAAACAAGGATCGAACCTCGACGAAAATGACCGTGGCCTTTGGGGCGGAGTATTAATTCTGGGACGCGCACCAAGCTCATTTGAAGGTGATTCTGATGAATCACAAATTGAAGGGATTCCTGCAGATGATGACTTCGGAAGATATGGAGGTAATGACCCTGAAGATAATTCAGGAGTATTTAAATACGTATCTATTCGTCACGGTGGAGCACTTATCGGTTCCGGTAACGAAATTAACGGACTTACAATGGGAGGTGTTGGTAACGGTACAGTTATCGATCACGTTGAAATTGTTGGAAACGTAGACGATGGCTTTGAATGGTTTGGTGGTACCGTAAACTCTAGTAACCTTGTGGCTTTCGCCGGTGGAGATGATGGTTTGGATATTGACCAGGCTTACTCTGGAACTATTACAAACGCATTAGTTATTCAGGGAGCTGAATCTGATCATGCTTTAGAAATTGATGGACCAGAAGGAACATTTGAAGATGCTTTTGTTTTGGAAGACTTAACAATAGTTGGAGATGCGAATGCTCCTTCCGGTGAGATTGCAGATTTTAGAGATGGTGCACGCGGCCAGGTAAACAATGTTTTTGTTCGCGGTTTTAATGCCGATCAGGACCTGGAGCTTGACGGTGATGCTACCGCTACAAATTACAATGACGGTGAATTAAGCTTTAGCAACTGGGAAATTGTACTTCCCGAAGGTGTAGATAATGTTTCTCAACTATTTAACGACACCACCAATAGTACTGATCTTTCAAGTGATGCTGAAGAATTTGCCACCGCTGTAGATCAGGATCAGGAAACCACTGGTGCAGATGTTTCTGTTTTCGGGTGGACTTATGCAAGTTTTAAAGGTGCATTCTAATTAAGAAGCAAAAACCGAAATAGCACATTTTACAAATTGCTCGCCTTTTTTAAGGCGGGCAATTTAGTATTCAGATTTTTAATTATTATTATATGAAAACCCAATTTTCACTAGTTTTATTTTTTAGTTTTTTCATAAGTTTAACACAGGCACAAACCGGAAAGATTTCAGGAAACATTTACGATGTTGAAGCCAATGATGTTTTGCCTTTTGCCAATGTTTCCATAAAAGGAACAAATACCGGAACCACTTCAGATTTTGAAGGAGATTTCAGTTTAAATACGGCCCCGGGAACCTACACTGTAGTTTTTTCTTTTGTGGGTTATGAGACTTTAGAAGTTTCTGATGTTGTTGTAGAAGATGAAGAAGTAACAACTCTAAATGTAGAAATGAAATCTTCAGCCGGAGCCCTGGACGAAGTTATAATTACTACCACAACTGCCAGAGACACTGAAGCTTCCGTATTAACCATGCAGAAAAATTCGGTTAATTTAACCGATGGACTTTCTTCGCAGACTTTCGATAAAATAGGGGCAGGAGAGGTTTCTTCAGCAGTAAAAACTATTCCCGGGGTTTCTGTTCAGGGAGGGAAATATGTTTATGTAAGAGGACTGGGAGATCGTTACACCAAATCTATACTGAACGGAATGGACGTTCCCGGCCTGGATCCAGATCGTAACACCTTACAGATGGACATTTTTCCTACCAACATTCTGGATAATGTTATGGTTGTGAAATCACTTACCGCCGATAATCCCGCCGATTTCACCGGGGGAATGATTAATATTATCACCAAAGATTTCCCTAGCCAGGAAGAATATAGTGTTTCACTTGGTGGCACTTACAATCCATCTATGCACTTCAATTCAGATTTCCTTCAGTATGATGGGGGAGACACCGATTTTCTTGGTTTTGACGATGGTACCAGAGACCTTCCCGTTAATAGAAACCAGACTTTCCCAAGACCTTTTGATAATGACGCGGCCCTTACCAGACTTACCGAACGCTTCAACCCAACTTTAGGTGGTACAAGACAACAAAATAATATGGATTATAGCGTTGGTTTTACCGCGGGTAACCAATATGATGTTGGTAAGGAAAATAATAAACTGGGATATTTTGCCTCGCTCTCTTACAAAAATACTTCAGAGTATTTTGAAGATTTTGAAAACAATTCCTGGTTAAAACCAAGGGAAACTTCAGAATTTGAGCTTCGCCCCTCAAGATTACTGAGCGGTGATGTGGGAAAAGAAAACGCTTTGGTTAGCGCACTAACCGGGCTTGCCTTTAAAACCGAACAATCTAAATACCAGCTTAATTTACTTCATATTCAGAATGGAGAATCTACGGCCGGTAATTTTAGAGAAGAAATCCTTGTTTCTGATGCCATTACGGTTTTTAGAGACAACCTTGAATATACCCAACGTTCTATAACCAATGCTTTATTAAGTGGGAAACACACCAACAAAGATGCAAGCTGGACTACCGAATGGAAACTTTCACCAAGCCTTTCCCGGGTTTATGATAAAGATGTAAGGATTACTGCTTTTGAATATAACCCAAGCAATAACACTTATAGTATACGCCCAAGCTCCTCAGAAAGTCCTACAAGAATCTGGAGAAACCTGGAGGAGATCAACCTGGCCGGGAAAGTAGATTTCACAAAAAAACATCAGCTTTTTGGAAGAGATGCAAGTCTCAAATTTGGTGGAGGCTACACCTACAAGCAAAGGGATTTTACTATAGACCAGTACCAGACCCTTATCCAGGGCTCAATTAGCCAGCGTTTTGAAGGCGATCCGAACCAGGTGCTTGCACCCGGAAATATCTGGACGCCAGAGAACCAGGCAGGTTCTTATATAAATGGATTTTACGAGCCTGCAAACACGTATGATGCCTATAATGCGAATGCTTCGGCATATGTTTCAGAAGAATTTAAAGTAACCGAAAATCTAAAAGCAATCCTTGGGGTAAGGCTTGAAAAATTTGATCTTTTCTATACAGGGCAAAACAACCTGGGGGATCTGGTTCTGGAAGATGAACAACTTATAGATAAAACCGATCTTTTTCCTTCAGCAAACTTAATCTACAGCCTTAATAATGATAGTAATCTTAGACTTTCCTATAGTCGTTCTACCGCAAGGCCATCGTTTAAGGAGGCTTCAATTGCTCAAATTTACGACCCCTTAACCAACAGGACTTTTATTGGTAATATAGACCTGCAACCCACCTATGTAGACAATGTTGACGCACGATACGAAATCTATGGCGACGATGCGCAGCTTTTTGCTGTTAGTGCTTTCTACAAAAAATTTACGGATCCTATTGAACTTTCTGTTTATAGTGATTTTTCAGCAGATAACTTCCAACCCAGAAATGTTAATGATGCAACAGTAGTTGGAGCAGAAATTGAATTGAGAAAGAATTTTGGATTTGTTACTGAAGGCTTACGAAAATTAAGTGCAAACCTCAACATATCTGTTATAGATTCAAAAGTTGAAATGGATAGAAGCCCAAGTGGGGAGTACGAATCGCGACAGCGCAACCTTAGACCTGATGAAGAATTTGATGGCACCAGGCAATTACAGGGACAATCACCATTCCTAATAAATGCCGGTTTGGATTACACCGACCCTGAAAGTGGGTGGCAAGCCGGGATTTTCTACAACACACAGGGAAAAACTCTGGAGCTTGTAGGCCTGGGAACCGTGCCTGATGTTTACACTATGCCATTTCACAGTCTTAATCTTAACGTGAATAAATCTTTTGGTGAAGAAAAGAACTCTACCCTATCATTTAAAGTATCAAATATTTTGGATGATGCGGTAGAAAGCAGGTTCCAATCCTTCGGAGCAGAAGACCAAATCTATTCACTCAGAAAACCCGGAATCCCAATTTCATTAAGTTATAGTTACAAGTTTTAATCCTCTTACAGTAAATAAATTAGCCGCCAGAGGCTGTCTTTTTCAAGGCAGCCTTTTTTTATAAAACTTTAATTCATAATAGCCTCATTTTCTGGCAGGATTTTTGAAATTTTATTTGTAAGTTTGTAATAACGTCTATATAAAAGAATGAAGCAATACTACTTATTTACTTTTCTCCTGGTATTTTTTCTTTGGGTTTCAGCACCGGCTGTGGCTCAGGAATCGACGTATGGGAAAAGTCAGACAGAACATTCTATAGATGGATTATCTATCTATCCTAACCCGGTAACTAACGGGAAAGTTTACATCACCACCGATTTAAACCTTGAAAAGGAGATTGAAATTTATAATGTAATAGGAAAGCCTATTCACAGAACCAGGCTGAATAGTCGAGAAATGGATGTTTCTTCTTTGTCTCCCGGGATTTATATTTTTAAGATTACAGAAAACGGTAAAAAAGCAACCAGAAAACTGGTTATAAAATAAAAATCACTTTTTTAAATATTTTAAAGCTTCTGGAAAACAGAAGCTTTTTTTATTGTGCTTTTCGGTTTAATTTCGGCTTATGCTATCAGAGGAAATATTTTCAGTACAGAACGAGACAGAATTCCGGGGTCTGGCGTTGAGAGTGTTCAAATTTCAGTACCAAAACAATAAGGTTTACAAGCAGTTTTGTGAGCTACTGAATAAAAATCCTAACAACGTAAGTAGCCTGCAGGAAATTCCTTTTCTGCCTATAGAATTCTTTAAATCACATAAAATAGTTTCCACCCAAAACTCCCCGGAGATTATTTTCACCAGTAGTGGCACTACCGGAAATCAAACCAGTAAACATTATGTAACAGATCTTAGCCTTTATGAAAAAAGCTTTTTAACAGCTTTTGAAAGATTCTATGGAAAACCGGAAGAAATGGTAATTCTGGCTCTTTTACCTTCCTATCTGGAACGCACTGGATCTTCGCTAATCTTCATGGCCGATGCCCTTATCAAAAAAAGCAAGCAAGCCGAAAGCGGGTTTTATCTCCATAACCTGGATGACTTACACAAAACTTTAGAAAAAACAGAAAAAGCCGGAAAAAAGACCCTCCTCATTGGTGTATCCTTTGCCTTACTGGACCTGGTGGAACGTTATAAATTCAACCTGAAAAATACCATAGTAATGGAAACCGGGGGAATGAAAGGCCGCCGAAAGGAAATGATTAGAACAGAGCTCCACGAAATTCTCTTTAAAGGTTTTGGTGTTTCCGTAATTCACAGCGAATATGGAATGACCGAACTTTTATCCCAGGCTTATTCTTACGGAGAGGGAATATTCGAATGCCCGCCATGGATGAAGATACTTATTCGGGATTCTGAAGACGCTCTCAGCCTCCTTCCACTCAATAAAACAGGGGGCATTAATGTGATAGATCTAGCCAATTTTAACTCTTGTTCATTTATCGCTACTCAGGACTTAGGAAGGAATAAAGCCAGGGGAAAAACTGAAATTCTAGGCCGTTTCGATCATAGCGACATCCGAGGCTGCAATCTTCTAATACTCTGATTACCAAACGAGTCCTCCACAAGAATTAAATAAACCTAAAAAATGTAAATTTTACGTTAAATTCCAATTTAGGGTGTAATTTTTTGAAATTCTATCGACTTAATAAATGTAAGTTGAAAATAGGATAAGATCTATTGATTCTTACAGGCTAAGTGAAATTTTTTCATATTAGATTGGTTAGTTAGTTGCAAGCCCCGTAGACGCCCTGTTTACGGGGTTTTGTATTATAAACTAAACCGCTCTTATGATGTAAGTGTTTTTCTTCCCTTTATTCAGGATGATGTATTTCCCGTTTATAAGATCTTCTGAAGTTAACTGGTAATCTTCTTTCACTTTTTCTTTATTTACAGAAACCGAATTTTCCTTGAGTGCTCTCCTCGCCTCTCCGTTTGATTTAAGAAATCCGGTTTCAGCAGAAAGAGCAGCAATCATATCAAGACCATTATTTATCGCCTCTTTTGAAACTTCTGCCTGCGGAACGCCTTCAAAAACATCCAGAAAGGTTGCTTCATTTAGATCTTTCAGATCCTGGGCTGTACTTTTTCCGAAGAGAACTTCAGAAGCTTTTACGGCATTCTCAAAATCTTCACGGGAATGAACCGTCACTGTGATCTCTTCAGCCAGGGTCTTTTGTAATTGCCTTAAATGTGGAGCTTCTTTGTGATTTTCAACAAGTTTTTCAATTTCCTCCCGACTTAGAAAAGTAAAGATCTTGATATATCTCTCAGCATCAACATCACTGGTATTTACCCAATACTGGTAGAATTTATATGGGGAGGTGCGTTCTGGGTCCAACCAAATATTTCCACTTTCAGTCTTTCCGAACTTAGTACCGTCTGCTTTAGTGATAAGAGGGCAGGTCAGGGCGTAACCTTTTCCGTTTGCAATTCTTCTGATCAATTCGGTACCTGTTGTAATATTTCCCCACTGGTCGCTTCCACCCATCTGCAGGCTGCAATTATGCTCCCTGAACAGGTGAAGAAAGTCATAACCCTGTACAAGCTGATAAGTAAATTCAGTAAAAGACATCCCTTCAGCTGCTTCTGAGGAAAGTCTTTTCTTAACCGAATCTTTAGACATCATATAGTTGACGGTGATATGTTTCCCCACATCCCTGATAAAACCAAGAAATGAGAAATTCTTCATCCAGTCGTAATTATTAACCATTACGGCCGAATTTTCAGTATCACTCTCAAAATCCAGAAATTTAGCAAGCTGATTCTTAAGGGCATCCTGATTATGCCTCAGGGTGGCTTCGTCCAGAAGATTTCTTTCTGCCGATTTACCAGACGGGTCTCCAATCATTCCCGTAGCACCTCCAACCAGCGCGAAAGGCTTATGGCCGCATAGCTGGAAATGCCGAAGCATCATCACACTCACCAAATGGCCTATATGCAATGAATCGGCGGTTGGATCTATTCCCACATATGCAGCTCTCATCGCCTCGTTTAAATGTTCTTCGGTGCCCGGCATCACATCGTGAACCATCCCACGCCAGGTAAGTTCCTCTATAAAATTCTTGGTCATAATAATATTTTTTGTACGCAAAAAGAGCCGTAAAGATACCATAAACTCTTATTTTTCCTAAGTGCTTTCCCTATATTTACCACATGATTTTAATCACAGGTGCAACCGGTTTAGTTGGCTCACATTTGGTCTTTGAGCTTGCAAAAAATGGCGAAAAAGTCAGGGCATTGTTCCGAAGCAAAAGCAAACTGAATCGTGTAAAGGAAGTTTTTTCCTATTATA
This sequence comes from Salegentibacter sp., assembly GCF_041642575.1. Taxonomy (NCBI): domain Bacteria; kingdom Pseudomonadati; phylum Bacteroidota; class Flavobacteriia; order Flavobacteriales; family Flavobacteriaceae; genus Salegentibacter; species Salegentibacter sp. The sequence goes on from NZ_JBEPWD010000001.1 coordinate 101,991, forward strand.
CTTCTTCGGAAAAGGCTTCTGAATATTTTGAGTCTATTGAATGGGTAAGGGCAGATATCAATGACATCCCGGCCATGGAGAAGGCTTTCCAGGGGATAGAACAGGTATATCACTGTGCTGCTCTAATTTCCTTTGATCCCGCTGATTTACAGAAACTTCGCAAAACAAATATCACCGGCACAGCAAATGTAGTGAACTTATGTATTGCTCATAATGTGAGGAAATTATGCCATGTTAGCAGCGTAGCAAGCCTTGGAAAGGATAATAAAAAACCGGAGATAAAAGAAGCTATAGAATGGAACCCGGAAGAAAATCACAGCGATTATGCCATTTCAAAATATGGAGCTGAAATAGAAGTGTGGCGCGGTTCACAGGAAGGTTTACCAATAGTGATTGTAAATCCCGGGATAATTATTGGGCCGGGATACTGGGATTCGGGAAGCGGACCAATTTTCAGCAGAATACACAAGGGCTTGAACTATTATATCTCAAAAATCACCGGCTTTGTTGGAGTACATGATGTAGTTGAAACTATGCAACTCCTTATGAAATCTGAAATTAAAAATGAGAAATTCATCGTTGTTGCTGAAAGTATAAATTTCAGAAAGGTGATGAACAAAGTCGCCCAGGAACTGAATAAACCTGAGCCGAAGAAAAAATTAAAAAAATGGATGCTTTGGGTGGGTTGGACATTTTCAAAAGTAAAAAGCATTTTCGGAGGCAAACGCCAGATCACAACCATTACCATTAAAAATCTTTCTGAAGATGTTCATTACAACAATGAAAAAATAAGAAGCGAGCTAAATTACGAGTTTACGCCTATGGAAAAGGTAATTGCTGATACGGCAGTTATTTATAATAAAGAAATTACTGCACCTCGATAGAGCGTGGGTTTATCAGGCTATCTATTAGTACTTCTTGTTCAAGTTCAAGGGAATCGTTTTCTAATCTTAAAGAATCTATCTGAAGGCTATCAATTCCGCCATCAGCAGCAAGGATAGAATCATTAATCTTCCTTTCTACATCCCTAATAGAGTCCAGTTTAACTTTCATTCCCTGAAGATTTTCTTTTACCCGGAGATAGATATCTTCATATTCGGTATAATTTTCAGCATAAAAAGCATTGCTTCGCTCAAATTGCAGACTATCTATGCCAAATTTCTCATAGATATATTCTTGCGGTTCTATCCCGGTCGCTTCAAACTTTCGCTTATTGAAATTGCGTGCCGAGGTCATGATGGAGATTTCAGTTAGTACCTCAACCATTTTATCTTCAGCAATGAGATTATCCGGTTTTTCAGTTTTCTCCACATTCTGGCAACTCGCAAAGACCAATATTAAAATTATAGAATATAGCCTGCTTTTCATCTTATCGATCAAATTCTATTCTTTCTGCCACTTTAGAAAAAGGCTGATGCTTGAAATTCTTGTAAACCAGGTTTCCGTTTACAAAGGTATGGGTTACCCTCGATTTAAAAGTAACACCTTCAAAGGGAGACCATCCACATTTATATACAATATTGTCTGGTTGAACTGCCCAGGGGGCATTTAGATCTACCAAAACCAAATCGGCTTTATAACCTACACGAATATACCCACGATCCTTTATCTGATAAAGAATTGCAGGATTATGACACATTTTTTCTACAATTTTCTCAAGGGAAATTTTTCCCTGATGGTGAAATTGTAACATTGCCGGAAGTGCATGTTGCACCAATGGCCCTCCACTTGGGGCTTTGGTATATTTGTTCTTCTTTTCCTCTTTGGTATGTGGGGCATGATCTGTAGCCAGCACATCAATATGACCATCTAAAAGACCCTGAAGCAAGGCTTCCTGATCTTTTTTCGTTTTCACTGCAGGGTTCCATTTTATAAGTGTTCCCTTTTTTGCGTAATCTGAATCATTAAACCATAAATGATGAACACAAACCTCAGCAGTAATTTTTTTATCTTTTAGAGGTTTTTTATTGCTAAAAAGTCCGATCTCCTTAGCTGTGGAAAGATGAAAAACGTGCAATCTGGCACCAGTCTTTTTGGCAAGGGCTACTGCTTTTGAAGAAGACAGGTAGCAGGCTTCCTCACTTCTTATCTTAGGATGAAGCTCCATTGGAATATCCTCTCCATAGCGCTCTATGGCTTCCTGAAGATTTTCCTGAATGGTTTTTTCGTCTTCACAATGAACCGCAATCAACAGTGGAGATTTAGAAAAGATCTCCTCTAAAACCTTCTCATCATCAACCAGCATGTTCCCGGTAGATGAACCAAGGAATAATTTTAAAGCAGCCGTTTTTTTGGGATCTACTTTTAATATTTCCTCCAGGTTATCATTAGTACCCCCAAACATAAAAGAGTAATTGGCATAAGAACTTTCGGCCGCCATTTGGAATTTTTCTTCCAGCAGCTCTACAGTAGTGGTTTGCGGTAGGGTATTAGGCATTTCAAAGAAAGAGGTAATTCCTCCTGCAACTGCAGCTTTTGATCCTGATTCAATGGTATCTTTATGAGTTAGGCCCGGCTCTCTGAAATGCACCTGATCGTCTATAAGACCAGGTAATAAATAAGTGCCTTCAGCATCATAAATATTAACATCAGGAGACTTCGGACTAATGCTTTCTCCTATCTCTGCAATCACTCCATTTTCGATGAAAACGTCAGCTTCCTTTATTTTCCCTTCGTTAACAACACGAGCATTCTTAATTAAAACCTTCTTCATTACAATTTATCTTTTTTAAAAAGACTTTTTATTTTCATAATTATTACCCCAAATACGGCTTCAGAAATAATTCCACCGCTCATTTTAGAAGTCCCCTGAGTCCTGTCTGTAAAGATCACGGGCACTTCAGTTATTTTAAACCCAAGCAGATGTGCTTTAAATTTCATCTCGATCTGGAAGGCATACCCCACAAAGTGGATTCGATCCAGGTTAATTTTTTCCAGAACCTTTCTATTATAACAAACAAAGCCGGCGGTAGTATCCTGAATATTCATCCTGGTAATTAACCTCACATACCTTGAAGCTCCCCAGGACAAAAGAACACGGCTCATTGGCCAGTTTATCACATTCACGCCTGTAGCATAACGCGATCCAATAGCCACGTCATATCCTCCCCTTTTGCAGGCATTATACAATCTAATTAAATCGTTGGGATTATGGGAAAAATCGGCATCCATTTCAAAAACGTAATCATAATTTTTTTTTAATGCCCATTTAAACCCATGAATATATGCAGTCCCCAATCCTAGCTTTCCTCTGCGTTCTTCCAAAAACAGGTTATCATGATATTCAGCCTGTAGCGTCCTCACCCTATCGGCAGTACCATCGGGTGAATTATCATCTACCACCAGGATATCAAATTTGTGCTTTTGAGAGAAGACATTTCTAATCAGGCGCTCAATATTTTCAATCTCATTATAGGTGGGTATAATGATTATCCCCTTCGTCATCCTAAAACTTTTTGCACAAATGTATGCATTTTAAATCTTCATTTTCTTCAGTTTTATAATCCCCGGGTTAACCTCAAAATTTTACATTTGTAAAAAATTTCAATTGCAGGCAATAGAACGACACGTAGAATCATTAGACTGGATAAGCCTTATCCTGCTGGGTGCCTTTATTCTGTTGAGCCTTGTAAAATCCACTTATCCACAGCGGTTTGAGGAATTTATCTCCCTGTTAACTTCGAACAAATTTATGGTGTTTAGAGGAAAGGAGTATAAGGCTTTTCATCCTTTTAACATTTTAATGTTTCTGCTGAATATTTTATCGGTTTCTTTGTTTTTATTTCTGCTTTTTCAATTGTTCTCACCAATAGAAACTGTAGATAACCAGATGGTACTTTTTATAAGGATAGCAACCGGTTACACCAGTTTCGTACTGGTGAAATTCGGCATTGAGAAGATTATCGCCAATATCTTTGATCTTGACAGGATAATAGATTATTATCTTTACCAGAAACTAGCATACCGAAATTTTATAGCCTTGCTGCTGTTCATCCCCTTAATATTCTTTTTCTATGCTTTTACCCCGCCATTAATTTTGATGTACAGCCTTCTGGGATTACTGATTTTAATGAATGTGGTTAGCTTAAGTACCATTTACAAACAAAATCAAAGTCTTATCAGCGCTAATTGGTTCTATTTTATTTTGTACCTTTGCACTCTTGAAATTGCCCCTTATATTATTTTGTATAAGCTTTTTACAATTTAAACAGGATCAAATTAAAGTACTGATATATGAAAGTGAAAACAATTTTGGTTTCTCAGCCAGAACCTAAAGTAGAAAATTCACCTTATTTTGAGCTTGAGGAAAAACAGCGTGTAAAAATTGATTTCATTCCCTTCATCCACGTAGAAGGAGTATCTTCCAAAGAGGTAAGGCAACAAAAAGTTGACTTAACAAAATATACTGCGATCATCCTTACCAGCCGTAATGCTGTGGATCATTACTTTCGAATAGCTGAAGAAATGCGCTTTAAAGTTCCTGATACTTTAAAATACTTCTGCTTGAGCGAGGCCGTAGCCTATTACCTGCAAAAATATGTGGTATACCGTAAGCGGAAGATCTATGTTGGGAAAAGAAGTTTCGCCGAACTTTCTCCCCTCATAAAGAAATATAAAAACGAAAAGTTTCTCCTGCCTTCCTCAGACATGCTGAAACCAGATGTTCCAAAAACTCTTGATAAACTTGGGGTAGATTGGAAACAGGCTACTTTCTACAAAACCGTGGTGAGCGATCTTTCTCACTTGCGGGATGTAACTTATGATATTCTGGTTTTCTTTAGTCCTAGCGGAATTAAATCACTTTTTGAGAATTTCCCTGACTTTAAGCAACATGATACCCGCATTGCGGTTTTTGGGAACACTACTATAAAAGCAGCCAAGGACCATGGTTTAACGGTAAATATTAAAGCACCAACTCCCGAAACTCCTTCAATGACTATGGCGCTTCAAAAATATATTAATGAGGTTAATAAGAAACACGCTTAATTAGCTTCCATTTATTCTTAATAAAAAATCCGGTATCATTGATGACACCGGATTTTTTTATCCATTTAACTAATTAAAAAATCACGAAACGGGTCCTCCTGCAAGAATCTCAGGATTGGCGTTCTCTTCATATTTCTTAAAGTTCGATTTGAAAGAATTGGCGAGCTCTTTAGCCTTTTTATCATAAGCCATTTTGTCTTTCCATGTATTCCGCGGATTAAGGACTTCGGCAGGAACATCCTCACAGCTTACCGGCATATTCAAACCGAAAATCTCATGTTTGGTATATTCCACCTCCTCAAGTTTTCCTTCCAGGGCAGCGCTTATCATAGCTCTAGTATATTGAAGTTTCATTCGGTTTCCTGTGCCATAAGGGCCGCCGGTCCAGCCGGTATTTACCAACCAAACGTGAACCTGCTCTTCTTTCATTTTGTTACTAAGCATTTCTGCGTAGCGTGTTGGATGAAGCGGCATAAAAGGAGCTCCAAAACATGCTGAGAAGTTTGGTAAGGGCTCATCAATTCCTGCTTCGGTTCCTGCAACTTTCGCGGTATATCCACTAATGAAATGATATGCAGCCTGTCCAGGAGTTAATTTACTAATAGGAGGAAGCACACCAAAAGCATCGGCAGTAAGGAAGAAAATATTCTTTGGATTCTTTCCAACAGAAGGCTCCTTGATATGTTTAATATGATATATTGGATAACTTACCCTTGTATTTTGAGTTATTGTAGTATCCTGAAAATCTACCTCCCCTTTCTCATCCAAAACTACATTCTCCAGAATGGCTCCCGGTTTAATCGCTTTATAAATATCCGGTTCGTTTTCCTCGGTAAGATTGATCACTTTAGCATAACATCCTCCTTCAAAATTGAAAATAGTATTTTCCGGGGTCCAGCCGTGCTCATCGTCACCAATAAGCTTTCGCTGCGGATCGGCAGAAAGTGTGGTTTTTCCTGTTCCTGAAAGACCAAAGAAGATAGCTGTTTCGCCATCATCCCCAACATTCGCCGAGCAGTGCATTGGCAGCACGTTCTTATCTACAGGAAGAATAAAATTAAGTGCTGAAAAAATCCCCTTTTTGATCTCCCCGGTATAACCGGTACCTCCAATTAAAGCGATCTTTTTACTGAAGTTCAGAATAGCAAAATTTTCTGCCCGGGTACCATCCACTTCCGGATCGGCTTCAAAGCCCGGAGCATTCAGAATAAGCCAATCTTCCTTGAAATCTTTAAGTTCCTTTTCTTCAGGTCTTAAAAACATATTGTAGGCAAACATATTGGACCAGGGATATTCGTTAACCACCCTGATGTTCAACCTGTATTTATCTTCAGCGCAGGCATAGGCATCCCTGGCATAAATTTCTTTTCCAGACAAATACTCTGTGACCTTTTTATACAGCTGGTCAAACTTCTGTGGTTCAAACGGGATGTTGATATCTCCCCACCAAACTTTGTCTCGGGTAATTTCATCTTTTACAATAAACCGATCCTTTGGAGAACGACCGGTAAATTTCCCGGTGTTCACGGCTAAGGCTCCAGAACTGGATTCAACGCCCTGTCCCTTTTCAACTGTAATTCGATGTAATTCTTTCGGACTTAATTGATAGTGAAGTTTTGCGTCTTTGATCCCGTACTCCTCTAACGAAATCGTTTTCGTAATTTGGGTGTTTGCGAACATAAATTATTAAGTGTGTGGTTTGTTTAGGCTTACAAAATTATAAATCTTATGCGGAATAAGGAGTCTGCTCTCTTATTTTATTCATTTTTTAACGAAATAAATTTTATCCCTAAAATCAACCAGGCAAGTATAAGCAGCGACCCCCCTATTGGCGTAATCAAAGCAATGCTTCTGAAGTCGATGAGTGTGAGGTCATTTGTGGCCAGAAGATATATGGAACCCGAGAATAAAATCACCCCGACCACCAGGAGATAAAAAACACCTGTTAATTTTTTAAGACCGGGAATTTTAAACCCACCAATAATCAGGAGTAAGAGCGCATGATAAATTTGGTATTTCACTCCTGTTTCAAAAGATTTTAGCGAAGCCTCCTCCAGTAACGGACCTAGCCCATGAGTGGCAAAAGCACCTATTATAACACCCAGAAATCCAAAAATACTTCCGGCAACCAAAAATTGCTTGTTCATCCTTTAATTTTTTATGAAGTAAAGATTTAATACATTCGTTACCACTACACAAAATTAACTTATTTTATGCGACAAATTTTAATAATTGGTGCGGGAAAATCTACTTCCGTGCTTATCAACCACCTGCTTGAAAATGCGGAATCACAAGATCTTTTTCTAAGAATTGGAGATATGGATCTTGAAACTGCACAAAAAGCCACCCAAAACCATAAACGCTGTGAAGCCCTTGCCCTGAATGTCTTTGACCCTGCGAGCCGGGAAGCTGCCATTAAAAATGCCGATATTGTAATATCCATGCTCCCGGCCCGATTTCATATAGAGGTAGCCCGGGATTGTGTGAAATTCAAAAAAAACATGGTCACCGCCTCTTACATTAGCAAAGAGATGAAAGCCCTGGATGAGGAGGTAAAGAAAAACAACCTGGTCTTTATGAATGAGATTGGAGTTGATCCAGGCATAGATCACATGAGTGCTATGCAGGTTATAGACCGAATTCGGGATAAAGGCGGGAAAATGCTCATGTTTGAGTCATTTACCGGAGGTCTTGTGGCCCCTGAAAGCGACACCAACCTTTGGAATTACAAATTTACCTGGAACCCCAGAAATGTTGTGGTTGCAGGTCAAGGTGGGGTTGCCGAATTTATTCAGGAAGGAAAATTCAAATTCATTCCTTACCATAGATTATTCAGAAGAACTGAATTTCTTCATATTGATGGCTATGGGAAATTTGAGGGATATGCTAACCGAAATTCCCTGGACTATATGAGCATTTACGGACTGGAAGATATCTTAACGCTTTACCGCGGAACTATTAGACGAGTAGGCTTTAGCCGTGCCTGGAATATGTTTGTTCAATTAGGTATGACCGATGATAGTTTTACGATGCACGATTCTGAAAATATGAGCTATCGTGACTTCGTGAATTCCTTTTTACCCTACTCTCCAACCGATTCTGTAGAGCTTAAGCTTCGGCATAATTTAAAGATCGATCAGGACGATGTGATGTGGGAGAAATTGCTTGAACTGGATATCTTCAACGATAAAAAGAAAATAGGAATTAAAAACGCCACCCCGGCACAGGCACTTCAGAAGATACTTATGGATAAGTGGTCTCTTGCTCCCGACGATAAGGATATGATCGTGATGTATCATAAATTCGGTTATGAATTAAACGGAGAGAAAAAACAGATAGATTCTACCATGGTACATATTGGTAGAAATCAAACCGAAACCGCCATGGCCAAAACTGTGGGATTACCTGTGGCGATTGCGACCATCAAGATCTTAAATGGAGAAATTAGCACTCCTGGGGTTCAATTGCCAATTAAAAAAGAGGTTTATGAACCTATCCTAAAAGAACTTGAGAAGCATGATATTATTTTCAAGGAGAAAGAATCTGAATACCTGGGATATAACCCCTTTGGAGAAGTAGGCAATTAATAGTTATTTTAGCCTTACTAAAAATCACTTTTAATGAAAGTAGTAAACGAAAATGTAGTTGTAGATGGTATCGATAAGACCATTCTGAATCATTTAATGGAAGATGCCAAAAAGCCTATCCTGGAAATTGCCCGGAGTATTGGTATTACGGGAGCAGCTATTCATCAACGTTTACGAAAATTGGAAAAAAGTGGCTTGATCGAAGGCTCTAAACTTATTATAGACCCCCGCGTGCTGGGCTACAAAACCATGGCATTCGTGGGGGTTTATTTAGATAAGGCCGTGAGTAACCCACAGGCGGTAAAAAAGCTCAATGAAATACCAGAAGTTATCGAGTGCCATTATACCACCGGGAACTGGTCTATTTTTCTGAAAATACTATGCAGGGACAACGAACATTTAATGCAGGTTTTAAACAAAAATATTCAGGCTATTGACGGGGTTTCCAGAACCGAAACTTTTATTTCGTTAAATCAACAAATTAAGCGGCAAATTAAGATCTAATATTTGGAATAATTCTAAATAAGATTTAATTTTGGCGTTAGAATGAACACACTTTATAAGGCCCAAAAATTCACTTCTTTCCAATGCGATAATTCGCGGGTTTTTTATATTGAGTTTGAGCATAAAACAGTTAAGCTTAGCTTTTGCCAATTGCTTGCCTTTAGGGAACAAGTCAAAAACATAGACCTCGATGCTCATTTTAGCGGAAAAAACAAACACGGTATTGAAATTCTGGTTTTGTGCAACCGTTCCCATATTCTCATTTTTGGTACTCTTGAATGTATTGCACTAAAAGAATTAATGCAAGGTACTTTTGCTATGCTTGAGCTCAATTCCCTTCTTACCGCTACAGCCTAAACCTGCTTTAGAATCTTTCTAAATTCTATTGAAAATTAGGTGCTTAATTGCATTTTGGCTAATTTTAGAAAAAAGTATTATGAAAGATATTGTAAGACAGAAATTAAGCATCAATGTAGAAATTATGGATATGCTTAATAAGCAGATAGAAAAGGAAGCAGTTTCCTCTTCTGCATACCTGGCAATGGCCTCCTGGTGTGATCATAACGGATTGTTGAATAGTGCCAGCTTTTTTTATAATCAATCTTCAGAAGAGCGGGAGCACATGTTGAAGATCTTCAAGTTTATAAATGATAACGGTGGTACTGCCTATTCTCCTGAAATAAAAAAAGTGATGCACGACTTCAATTCGCTCGAAGAGATATTTGAAGCTGCCCTCGACCAGGAAATAGAAATTACCAAAAGTATACACAACCTAGTTCAAAAAGCCAGGAAACTAAACGATTTTACAACTGAATACTTCCTGCAGTGGTTTGTAAATGAGCAAATGGAAGAAGAACAAACTATGCGAAGAGCCTTGGAAATATTTGACCTTATGGGGGATGAACCGCTTAAGTATATAGACGAAAGAATTTCCCAGGTAAGGGAAGAATAATTATTAGAGCCGCTAATGCGGCTCTTTTTTATACCTCCAAATTTACATTTTGTCGGCAGGGATTTTAATAAGTTCCGCAATGGCAAAACCTTCGATCTCTATTGAAATAAGAAATAAACTTTCTCCGGGGATAATATCAACAATCTTAAAATTTTCAAGGTAACCAGACAGGCTAATTTCCTCAGATGGTTTTATCTTCTCCTCCAGTTTTTGATTAATCTCCCTTAATTGTTTCTCGATGTGTGGAGAGAAATCCAGCTTCATTTTATTTTTTATTCTATCGTATATGAAAGTATTGGCCACCGCCTGAAGGCTCTTATCCATTAGCCAGTTGTTACTTTTCCCTTCGAGTTTAAAGTCTTTGACCATTATTTCCTGTTCCCCGGTATCAAATTCAATTGCTAAGTGAAGATGGATGCGTCCTTCTTTGTTTTTAAATAGCGAAGTGAGAGTTTTAAACTTAATATCCAACGCGAGATCATAGCCTTCTTTCCCGCTCTTTATAAGGGCCGCATCCAGGATTTCTGCATAGCTGGTTACCTCGCCATCCTTATCCTCAGTTTCTATTCGCTCGCCTATCATTTTATCCCTTAAGGCCTTATCCAAAACATTAAAGCCAATCTTAACCGGAAGCCGTATAGAAATTTTATCTTGTAATGAATTGCTCATAGAGGTAAGTTTAAAATTTACTCTCTAATTTAGAGTTTATCATTAAGAAAAAGGTAATATTAAATCAGGTTTATACTTCTTAAGGTGAAAAATAGGATTTTGTTAACTTAATGGAATAAAAAAAGCCCATGATCGTATATGATCATGGGCTTAATACTACTTTTATCCTGCCTTAGAAATCAATTTTTACTCTGAAATTTCCTTCGGAAATAAGCTTTCTTGAAAGATCAGTCTGGTTATGTCCCTGGAAAGAAAACCTACCGGTAAGATAATTCCCGTCGTCTTCTATAATCTCAATGATATCCTGAGAATTTCCTTTAACATTAAGCCATTCTCCATCTCCTTGTCGGTACTTAATCCAGCTGTTCTGGAAAGAGCTGCTGCCCAAAGAATAGAAATTATTCCCAATGTAATTAGAAATCCGAAATTCAATACTTTCATCGGATACCGTTCCAACTTTGAACAGGATATCCGTACTACCAGTATGAGTAACATATTTTTCACAGGAAATAATTCCTTCCATACCTTGCACAAACAGATCTACTCCATCTACTTTGGCGGTTAAAAATTCTTCTTCATCCATAAGTTGTAATGAATCGTCATCATTATTACAGCCTACTAGAAGACATGTCATCAAAAACAGGGGGACTGCGATTTTGTGGATGAAATTTTTCATAATAAAAGAACTTTAGTGATTACAAATTAACAAGCTCCTTAAAAGTATAAAATCAACAAATTCAATACAAGGGTGATTTTCCCCTAATTTACTGATAACTAGTTTTTTAACAAATGAAAAACCTTTAATAAAAAATCATCCTCAGATCATATCAGCATTTGTAAATAAAAAAAAAGTACCATTTAGGTGCTTGTACTCTTTAGATATTATGATTTTATTTTTGTTCTTTCTTAAGCACAAAACTAATGTCTCCATTGCGCTCTAACCGGGCAATTTTTACTTTGGTGATATCCCCACTATTTGTATTCAGCCTGAGTGACTGGATTAAGTCCTGTTCACTAAGGTGGCTGCTTTTTAAAGCCTCCCATTTAATTTCCCCGTCTTCAACTACAATCTTTTCAGCGCCCTTTATTAAGTTTCCAAACCGCGTAAATTTCACTGATAAAATTGAAAACACCCAGTGGATTAAAATAAGTAAAAGGGTTGCAAGAATCAGTTTAAAAAAAAGATCAGAGCGGGTAATTGCTCTGCTTAATAAAGATCCTATTATAATAGAGAGAATAAAATCGAAGGCTGTCATTTTTTCTACGAAACGTTTATTACCAATCCTTACCAATGCGATACCAACAATATAGATCACTACAGTTCTGCTGAGCACATGAACTGTTTCCAGCTCATCGGCTTCAATACCAAAAAGGGAATCGAGAAAGGTTAATATATCTTCCATAAAAAAATTAAACTGCTTCGGACTATTCCTTCTGAAAAAGTAAACTTCTCAGGAGAAAAACACCTAAAGTTAATATTTCCTGATAAGGAAAATATTTATATTTCGTTAAATGCGGCTACAGAATTACTGAAAATTCAGAATCCTTCTTGTTCGGAATGATAATCTGTATTATTTTGAATAAAAAAACTTTCTGGCAGAAGTTTGATCATGTTTAGGCGCGATAGCGCGTTTGTTTATTTTTTGCGGCCAACTGTAAAACGGCTTGCTCACAGTTACAGCACTTGTTCATTTTGTATTTCTTTTCTCCTTTTTGAATGTTTCGTTAATCGGGTGCAGGTTGATTCGAAAAAAAAAGTGCTTGAGTTTATTATCTGATAAAAAAGAATGAAAGAGAAAATTGCTTTATTTTTTTCTATATTGAAAGTGAATCCGATTCTTTTGCCAAATAGTTGCTATTCCTCCAGAACTCCTACTTTGGTGAAAATCTACGTTGATATTAAGAATGGAGTTTAGAGTTGATCCCGATACCTGGTTTGTTTTTAGCATCTTGTTTATTAGCGGATTGGGACTATTTATAGTAGGCTTTATAGCTATCCCTTATTTACTCCGGAAAAAACAAATGGAACGGCTGCAATTCAAATTTGATAGAAAGAGTGATCGCTTTGACAAAATAGAAAAGAAAATTTCACAACGTAGGGAAACTCAATTAGAGAAGAACAATCAGAAGTTAAAATCTGATCTAAGGGTATCTCTCAGAGAAATAGCAAAAAACAACCGGCACGAACCTGAGACGCTTACTTTCTTTTCAGATTTTGAAAAAATATATCCTGATTTTACATCATCCCTTCAGAAAATTATTCCAAATATTACATCGAATGAAATAAAGCTATGCGCACTGCTCCGTTTGAATTTGAGCGCAAAAGAAGTGAGTGAGCTTTTAAACATCACCCCGGAAAGTGTGAATAAAGCACGTTATAGATTAAGGAAAAAAATTGGCTTACAAGCTAAGGATGATTTAGATATTTACCTTTTAAATATATCAAGTTCAACCGATTAAAATCCTGTCCATTATTTGTCCATTATCATTTATATAAAATTAGGAGAACTCCTCAGTATGTTTGTTTAAAACAAGAACGATGAGATTTTTCGAGATTATTTTACTGGTAATTACTACTACCTATCCAATTTTATTTTTACTTAAGCTCAAAACTCCAAAGAAGAAAATTTTTGCATTATTTATAGGAATTATTTTCCTTTTGCATTTAGTTTTAGAAGGAGCCAGATGGCAAATGACTCCGGGATATTTAATAGTCCTTGGAGTTCTACTTGTATTGCTGAAACAACCAATATTTGGGAAATTTAATTTATTGGTAAAGATATTTCTTACGTCCGGCTTGGTAATTATTTTAATACTTAGTTGGCTTTTACCTATTATTTTACCTGTTTTCAAATTACCCACGCCCACCGGTAACCTTGAGATTGGCTCAAAGTATATTCATATAAAAACCGATAGGCCGGAATTAATAACTCTTAATAAAGATGATAAGAGGGAATTAATAGTTAAAGTCTGGTATCCCGCCCAGAGTGCAGATGAAAGCAAGGAAAAATACCTGGATGAAGGAAATAGACTTGGCTTTGCTGAGAAATATGGTTTACCCGGATGGACCATGAATTATTTAGACCTTATAAAAACTAACACCTATAGAAGTCCGGAAGTTGCAAAAGGGAAATTTCCGGTAATAATTTTTTCTCACGGACACTATTCTAAAGCCTTTGGTTACTATGCGCTTATTGAAGAAATAGTAAGCCAGGGTTACATTGTTGTAAACATCAATCATACTTATGAAAGCACAGGTTCAGTATTTCCAGACGGAAATTTAAAGCTTTATAATACTACCTATGACAGCTTAAATAATAACCAGAAAATGGCAGAAATGGCGTGGAATGCCACCCAGGAATTTAAACAGGCAGAAAATCCTGAAGAAGAATTTAAGGCAGTTAAAGACTTACTGGAGGATTACATTGCAGCTGAAAGTATTAAAAGATGGAGTAAAGATATTTCTTCGGTCATAGATCATTTAGAAAATGATGAGAGCTTCTCATTCTTAAGAAATCAAATTATTAATTCAAATATTGGTGTTTTGGGTCATTCGCATGGCGGAGCTGCAGCAGGCCAGGTTTTACTTGAGGACAATCGAGTTAAAGCTGCAATAAATATAGATGGTACTCAATGGGGCCCTATGGTAAATAGCACTTTAAATAAACCTTTTGCCTATATATCTTCAGACTGGCCTGAGGAGCAACCAAATTTTAATGAACATGCGTTCCGAAATAAAAGCAATGCCGACTTTTATAATATTAAAATTGAAAATTCTGGACATTCCAATTTTATGGATCTCCCTTTGATGGTCAATTTTTCTGCTATAAATGAGGCGGGAAGTATAGCTCCATTCAGGGCTTATAAGATTACAAATTCACTTTTAACCAATTTTTTCGATAAATACCTTTTGAATAAGCAGCCTATAAACTTATTCGAAATGGAGAAAGAGTATAAGGAAATTACTGTCGAACCAGAATTTTAGATTAAGTATTTCTAGAATCACTTATTATTATCAGTGGTTAGAGATAAGAATTGGATATTTGATTCGTGCGGTTAAAAGAATTACAAGGCCACCGTAGCCAACCACCAAGAGGATTAAACTCCAAAACGGTGACGTGTTTTTCACCTTTCTACTTTTAAAGCAGTAATAATAGTTATTCTCCTGCTATTGATTGAAGTACTCTTTCAACAGCTTTCCGTTCAGCTGGGCCTAAAACCTCAACGTGGCGTTGATAGGTGTCTAAATTTGAACTATCTAATTTGCTGGTATCGGTAACAAATCTACTTATATAACCATCAAATGCGGGCTTGTCAACGGGCCTATCAACAAACTTGATAATATTATTATGTCGTGAATCTTTTTCAATTTGAGAATAAAGACTCTTAACCACCTCTTTCTCACCTTCTACTAATTGAAAAAAATTAGTTTCCGCATAAAGAAGAACACCAGTTATATCATGACTATTATTAAACTTATTTACTTGCTCAAATAGGTCTGCAATATCTTCTTCATTAAGATTAGGATTTGCAGTACTTACATAGGAAATGGCATATCTCATCATTTGCGAATTTACGTAGGTATCAAATATATCTTTTATAAATAGCGGTTTTTTGGTTTCCGGAAAACTCTTGTTGGTCAATTCAGTTTAATCAAATTAACTAATTTCCCAATTAAAGAAATTGGATAATAAAATAAAAATTACAATGAGAATAATTACAGGAAGAATGACTAATAATAGAATTTTTTGCTCTGAACTTTTTTTGAAGGAGTCTCTAATTAATCTTTCTTCAAATCTTTCTAAAGAAAGATGTTTTTCAATGTTGCCTTTTAAAGCCTCTTGCCCTCTTTTTGTTATCTTAAATTGACCATCGGGGGTTACATACAATAAATTGTATTTCTGTAACTGAAGAAAAATCTTTTCCTCTTCTTCGTTTTTAAAATCTGGAAGATGGTTTAACCCGTTCTGAAACTGCCGGAGAATTTGTTCTGGTAGATTTTGAGTCATGGGTTCGAGCAGTTTTCTAAATAAATTGTTTAGACCAACAAATGTACAGAAAGTTCTTAAACTCAAACTTTTGAAGAACGAAGATTATAACCCCCTCATTTTTCTGCTGTGAATAAAATATCTTTTAGGGATGGTTTAATCATAAATTCTGAAACAAGGCAATATGGAATCAAAAAAAAAAGAACAGTTTAATCTCTGTAATCGCAGATATAGCAAAGGGCGAGAAAGGTTCTAAAAGTAAAAAAGCCACCCGAAAGGGTGGCTTGTCTTCTACAGTAGCGGGAACTGGACTCGAACCAGTGACCTTCGGGTTATGAGCCCGACGAGCTACCTACTGCTCTATCCCGCGATATTGGACTGCAAATATACAGTCATTTTATAATTCTCCAAAGCTTTTTTTGTAATTATTCCATCACCCAATTCATCGCCTTTAGTCGTTCCTTTTTTTCAAAGGATTTCACCTTCGAAGAAACCAACAGATCTTTTATTTCCATTGATTTTTGAAACACTTTATCATCCGTAACCACCGCGATCTTTTGTAAATCCCGCGAATGGGAATAGTTGAATTCTAAAGCCTTCAAAAAAGCTTTTACTGAAATACCCTGGTCAGATTCGTCCTCCAGGTACAAGCAAATGGGAGACACCACTTCTAAGCGGTTTTTTATCGTTGATAGGATCTCCTCTATTTTCTGTTGATTAATTTCTTCATTAATAATGAAACCAACAACATTTTGGGCAAATTCGAAAGTTTTTTCCATTGTAATACAAATGGTTAGGATGCTTCCGAAGTTAAAAAAAGAAAACCAAATCTAAGACTGCTTAAGAATAATTTAAACTTTTACTGCTCAATATTCATCGCTTCAAAAGAAATTAATTCTCCATCCACGAATGAAACCTTAATCTCAATTGGATTACAACAGTTTTCACAGTCTTCAATATAAGTCTGGCGGCTAACCGAAGGATCGAGCAATACCGAAATTTCCTGCCAGCAATATGGACATTGAAAAAATTGTTCAAACATTATAACTCAATATTTAGTAACTGCCCGGTAAGCTGAAGCAATTCCAGTTCTGCGAGTTTAGCATCATATTTGGCAAGGTTCTTACTGGTTTGTGCGTCAAGAAGATTGACCTGGGCTTGTCGGAATTCAATTGAAGTGATGCGTCCGAGTTTGAATTGTTCTTCCGAGCGTTCAAAATTATCCTGGTTGGTAGCTACATTTTCTTCCTGAACCCGGTAGATATAAAGTTTATTCTCATAGTTCCCCAGGGCATTTGCTATATTACGTCTTACCTCAAGCTCAATTTGATTTTTAAGCAGCTCCTGGTTCTCATAATTGATCTTTGCGTTTTGAATCTGAACGCTGGTTCTTCCTCCATCAAAGAGGTTCCAGTTAAGACTAACCCCGGCTGAAATACCATCGGTGGTGGTGGTGCTTCCAGGAAAAAAGGCAGTTGCAGCACTTCTGTTCCTGTTCCAGCCGTAAGAACCGGTAAGATCAATTGTGGGCAGGTAGCCCGACCGGCTTATCTTAATATCATAATCGCTGATGTTCAGATTTTTCTCTATCTGCAACAAAGACACATTATTTAAAGAGGCTTCATCTACGAAAGCCTCCAATTGGAGTTCAGGAAAGAAATTAACCGTGGTATCTACCACAAATTCCTTATCCGTAATTTCCCTGTCAAGCAATACATTCAGGTCTCGTTTAGTATTATGAAGTTGCTGCCGGGTTTCCAAAAGATTAATACTGTCGTTATTAACATCTACCCTGGCATTTAATATTGCAAGGTTGTTAGTTTGGCCGTACTCAAACTGGTACTGCGCCCTGGTGACACGTTCTTCTGAAGTTTCTAATACATCCTTCAGAACTTCGATATTCTCCGTTAAACGAGCGATCTCATAATATACGCTCATGAGTTGCAGGATGGTGTTTTCTATGGTTTCCCTGGCTTCAAGCTGCGAGAGATCATACTGTTCTTTCAGACTTTTAAAATTGTAAAGCCTTCCGAGACCGTCAAACAGTGTATAATCAACATTAATAGAGGCATTATACCTGTTACTTTCAATACCTTGCTGATCTACATTTTCACGATCTTCAGGTTCTGTAAGCCTATCATTAAGATCATAACCTGCACCGGCCTGTCCGGAAAGCCTGGGCAAATACCCAGAATTAAGTATCCCCTGATTGTTCTCTGCGATCTCCACCTGATTCCTGGCGATCTTTATTCCGAAGTTATTCTCCAGGGCTCTTGTAATAGCTTCCTCTTTGGTAATAACCTCCTGTTCCTGAGCTGAAACCTGGAATACAACTAAAAAAATAATAAAAAATGTAAACCTAAGTTCTTTCTTCATGCTCATGCTCTTCTTTTTGTTCCTTAATTGCACGTTCAACCTCCTCACTCGAGACCCTGTTTCCGGTTGCCAGCCATTTTCCTCCAATTTTAATATTATTACTGATTGATAATAGCAATGGCAGTAGCAAAAGAGTCAAAACCGTGGCGATAGCTATTCCGTAGGAAATGGAGATGGCCATAGGTTTAAGGAATTGAGCCTGTCTGCTCTTTTCAAGTAACAGAGGCGCCATTCCTGCAATAGTGGTTACCGAGGTAAGAAAAATAGCTCTAAATCTTGCTCTTCCGGCTTCGTACAAGGCATCCTCGAATTTCATTCCCGATCGCAAATTACCATTGAATTTACTGATAAGTACCAGTCCGTCATTCACCATAATCCCTATTAAAGCAATAATTCCTAAAGCCGAAAGTACATTCACAGGGAAATCATGGATCCAGTGGCCCCAGGCCACTCCTATAATACTAAAAGGAATCATTAGCATCAGTAAAAACGGTTGACTGTAACTTCTGAAGGTAAAGGCGATCGTGGCGTATATCAGAAATAGAATTACCGGAAGTACACCTTTTGCAGAATTCGTCAATTTGTTGGCCTCTCGATTCTGACCCTCATAAGAAACTCCCAGACTGGGATATTTTGACAATAGATCCGGCATCACATTATTTCTAATATCAGAAAGGATATCTGTAGAGCTACCGTTTGGATCCTCCATATCTGCACTCACCCTTATTTCGCGCATCCCATCGAGGTGACTTATGGATTCTGTTCCCCTTATAATTTCATAGGTAGCGATCTCATTAAAAGGCACCCGGTTTCCGGAAGTTGTTGTAATTCGCATATCATCAAGGTCGTTAAT
Organism: Salegentibacter sp.; assembly: GCF_041642575.1. Lineage (NCBI taxonomy): Bacteria > Pseudomonadati > Bacteroidota > Flavobacteriia > Flavobacteriales > Flavobacteriaceae > Salegentibacter > Salegentibacter sp. The sequence goes on from NZ_JBEPWD010000001.1 coordinate 120,906, forward strand.
AGACGACCTGTTTTCACGGTTGTAGCGAACCCAAACCCTTATCTCATCCTGTCCCCGCTGAAAACGTTGTGCCTGGGTTCCGAAAAATCCATTTCGCACCTGTCGCATTATCTCACTTAGGTCAAGACCAAGGGCGTATGCGTTATCTTTTAACTGAATATTGATCTCCTTAATCCCTTTGGGATCGTTGTCTTTAACATCTTTTAAAAGAGGGTTATTTTCAAAGTTTGCTTTTAATTCCTCTTTCGCGGCTTCAAGTTCATCGAGATTGTTACCCAACAAGGAAACCGATATCGGATCTCCCCCAAAATTTCCACCGGAACCAAAGGTGAGGTTCTCCACCCCAAAAACCGGCCCTACTTCTTCTCTAATGGCATTTGTAATATCAGGAGAACTAAAATCTCTTTCCTCCCCGGGTAATAAATTAACCTGCAGAGAAGCTTTGTTATTTCCTGGTCCTACCCTTTTTATTATATTTTCGATCACCGAAATATTATCGGTTTGTCTTGCAGTAAAATCTTCGTTCACACGCCAGGCAGCTTCTTCCACCATGGTTATAATTGAGTCTGTCCTGGCCGGATTAACACCCTCAGCCATTAAAAGATCAATACTCACTCTGTCACTGGCAACACTGGGAAACAAACTTACTTTAATCCAGTTGCCTCCAATTGCACCAATAGTCAGGATTAGAATTGAGGCCAATATTCCCAGGGAAAGAATTTGCTGTCGTAATACAAATCTTAAGACCGGGCTATAAAATTTATCCCGGTTGTAACGCATAATGCGGTCTCCAATCTTATTTATTTCGCGCATTTTGCTGAAGAAGCCTGTTTTTTTCTTGCCGGGTTCTTCAGTTTTTCGCTGTAGTGCTTTTGAATGTGCAATGTGAGCCGGAAGTATTATCAGCGCCTCCACCAGAGAAACAGCTAATGTGAGGATCACTACTGTCGAAACTTCGCTAAAGAACTCTCCAATCCGACTATCAAGAAACAGGAAGGCCGAAAAAGCGAGAATCGTAGTTATTATCGCTGAAATAATTGGAGGCACCACTTCCATAGTTCCATCGAGGGCAGCCTGAACTGGTGATTTCCCCATTTCGTAATGCTGATAGATATTCTCCCCTATTACAATCCCATCATCAACCAAAATTCCTATCACGATGATCATCCCAAATAAGGAAAGTACATTTATAGTTACCCCAAACTGGCCGGCGAAAATAAACATCCCGAGAAAGGCAATAGGAAGACCAAAGGCCACCCAAAATGCCAGGCGGATATTTAGGAAAAGAGCAAGGAAGAAAATTACTAAAAGAATTCCCACCGCCCCGTTTTCCAATAAAAGTTGGGTACGCTGCCCCAAAGTGATAGAGGAATCTGAAACCACATCCAACTGTATGTTACTACTTTTGGAATTGTAATCGGCTACATATTTTTTTATTGCCGAAGCTGCAGATAAAAGATCTTCGTTGTTGGTGTTGCTAATTGAAACATTAACCGCAGTATTTCCGTTGAAAAAAGAAGCGTTAGGCGTTTCACTAAATTGATCACGTACGGTGGCTACATCGCTAAGCCTTGTGATCTGTCCGCTTTCCGAAGAACGCACCACAAGATCATTAAGAGCATCGGCATAATAGGAACGGCTGTTTGCTCTAATTAAATAATCTTCAGCATCGGTTTTAATTGTTCCACCGGTGCTCAATATATTAGCCGAAGCAACTGTACGTGCAACCTCCGCAAAAGTAAGGTTATAGGCTAAAAGATCATTCTGGCTAACGGCAATTTCAATTTCTTCTTCAGGGAAACCTGATATTTCTATCTGGGAAATCCCATCTATTCTTCTAAGATCGTTCTCTATCTGCTCGCTAATGCGTTTTAAGGTCACCAATGGCACATCTTCCCCACTTATAGCAAAACTTATGGAAGGGCGCACCCTTTCCTGTTTAGAAACAACCAGTGGCTCCATCCCGCCGGGAAAAGTGGGGACACGATCTACTGCATTCTTCACCTCGGTGAGCATCACATCAATATTTTCTCCCTGTTCTATCTCTACAGTGATCGAGCCTCCACTTTCACGAGCCACAGAGGTAACCCTGTCAATCCCAACAAGCCCCTTAAGGTTATCCTCGATCTTAAGAATTATTCCCTCTTCGATCTCTTCAGGAGCAGATCCGGGATAGTTCACACTAATATTTATGATTCTTGAATCTTCCAGAGGAAAGAAAGAGGAATTCAAACTGAAGATCCCAACCAAGCCAAAAATCGCAAAGGCGAGGATAACCACGTTAACGGCAACCTCGTACTTTATGAAGTAACTAATTAATTTTCTCACCACTAAAGGGTTTTAGTTGTGTCTTCTTCCTGCTGAATCTGCACTACCTGCCCGGGATAAGCTCCGGGTACCGGGGCAGAGATCAGTTTGGTTCCATCCTCAAGCCCTTTGATCACAACGCTTTTTGAAGCAAAATATACAGGTTCAACTTCCTGAAGGGCCAGAATACTGTCTCTTACCACATAAACTTTAGAACGATCTATTAAAAGTTCCCTGGGAATTTCTATAGCTTTCTCCTCTTCACGGGCATCCAAACTCGCTTCCAGATACATTCCTTCTTTAACTTCGGGATCTTCTACGCGAATAAAAACCTGAATGGTTTGGGATTCTCTGTCTACCCTTGCATTTATTCGGCTAACGGTTCCGGTATAAGTCTGGGTTTTCTCCAGGTTCTGTAGCTTAACATCCTCTCCTTGTTCCAGGAGATCTGAAAATCTTTTTGGAACGGCTACCTCAAGTTCATAAACCGATGGATCTATAAACTCCCCTAATTTTTGTCCTGAACGAATGAGAGTTCCGGGGTTAACAGTAGCCTCGGTTAAAACTCCATCAAAAGGGGCACGCATAGTAAATTTAACTAAACGCTCTTCAAGATTCTTAATCTCGTAGTAAGCTGAAACAATGCCGCGACCGGTGATGAAGTACTTTTCCTTTTCAGAATCTAATTCAGGTAATGGCGGCACCGATTTATTAATGTCGAAATTACTTAAATAAGTTTGCCATTTTTCAAAAACTTCCGGATAATCCATCCTTAAGTCAGGCATTATAGATGTAATGGCGTTGTATAATTCATTCCGCGCAGAAAGGACTCCAGCGTAATATTCTTCAGAATCAATATCTAAAAGCACCTGCCCACGGGAATATTTTTGACCCGGTCTGAAGTCTTTACTACTTGACCGGAATACGCCTTGTACTTCAGCATAAAGTTCGAGTTTTTTCAGAGCAGTTACATTTCCGTTAGCGGGAATAATTATGGGTACCGGCCCATTTTTCACCGTACTAACAAATACATTTTTCACAGTTTTCCTTGCGGGGGGAACCTCCTGTACATTACTATCTATAATAGCTTTAGCTCCAAATACTGCCAGAATAATCAGCAATATCCCTAAAATCGAAAGAATAATTTTTCTTAAATCCATACGGCGGTTAGACTTACAAAGCCTTAGATAGTTTAATAAACAATTTATAAATTATGCATAACGATCCAGTTTTTCCTGTAGCTCTTCCCATTTTTGCATCTGTTCTTCCAGTTCCTTCTTCGTCTTATTATACTTTTCAAGGAAATCTGGTTTGGCCATTACCTCTTCATAATTTGTGGCAAGCTCAGCATCCTTTTCCTTGATCTCTTTCTCCAGTTTTCCGATCCTGGATTCGGTATTACTGAGTTTATTCTGAAGGGATTTTAATTTCTTCTGATCCTTGTAAGATTGCTTTCCTTCATCCGGCTGATTGCTCTTTGCTACCCGTGCAACTTCATCTTTTTTCTCTATAGCACGCATATTTTCGACCTGTCTCTGATTCAGGTAAAAGTCGATATCGCCAAGATATTCCTTTATTTTCCTGTTTTTGAATTCATAGACTGTCTTTGAAAGTCCCTGGAGAAAATCCCTGTCGTGAGAAACAAGGATCAAGGTGCCTTCAAAACTCTTTAAAGCCTGCTTTAATACATTTTTAGATTTGATGTCAAGGTGGTTGGTAGGCTCATCCATTACCAGCACGTTGAAGGGTTGAAGCAATAATTTTGCAAGCGCCAGGCGGTTGCGCTCCCCTCCCGAAAGGACCTTTACTTTTTTATCTACTTCCTCTCCTCTGAATAAAAAGGAACCAAGAATATCTCTAACCTTGCTTCGGTTTTTTTCATTTGCCGCATCGATCATGGTATCATGTACGGTTTTCTCTCCATCCAGGTATTCGGCCTGGTTCTGGGCAAAGTACCCAATCTGTACATTATGCCCTAATTTTAATTTTCCAGTATGAGGGATTTCATTCACGATGATCTTTGCCAGGGTGGTTTTACCCTGGCCGTTTTGTCCTACAAAAGCTATTTTGCTACCGCGCTCTATGAGCAGGTTAATATCTTCTAAGACCTGGTTTTCGCCGTAAGCTTTTCCAACATGTTCAGCCTCAATAACCACCTTTCCTGGTTGCACTGAAACCGGGAAATTAATACTCATTACAGCATTATCATCTTCATCTACTTCAATACGATCTAATTTATCCAGCTTTTTGACGAGCGATTGGGCCATAGAGGCTTTTGATGCCTTCGCTTTGAATTTCTCTATAAGCTTTTCATTTCGCTCAATTTCTTTTTGCTGATTTTTCTGGGCAGCCAGCTGTTGCTCCCTGAGTTCATTGCGAAGCTCAAGGTATTGTGAATATGGTTTCTTGAAATCATAGATCTTTCCCAGTGAAATTTCAATGGTTCGGTTGGTTACATTATCCAGAAACATCTTATCGTGTGATACAATTACCACACATCCCGGATAATTGTTAAGAAAGCTTTCCAACCAGATAATACTTTCAATATCGAGGTGGTTGGTAGGCTCATCCAGCAATAAAATATCATTATTCTGAAGCAGGATCTTTGCCAGTTCTATTCTCATTCTCCACCCTCCGGAAAAAGTATCGGTAATCTTATCAAATTGATCCCGGCTAAAACCAAGTCCCAACAGTACCTTTTCAGTATCTCCCTGATAGTTGTATCCTCCAATGATCTCATACTGATGAGTAACTTCGCTTAACTCCTGAATGAGATCTGAATAAGAATCGCTCTCATAATCGGTCCTTGTAGCAAGTTGGTTATTGATGTGATCTATTTTTTTCTCAAGAGCCTTGATCTCCACAAAAGCCTGCTGGGCTTCCTCCACTACAGTTCTACCCTGAACAAAGTCTATATCCTGTTTTAAAAAGCCTATTTTGAGCTCTTTATCCTTTGCTATCTGCCCGCCGTCATATTCCTGTTCTCCTGCCAGGATCTTCAGCATCGTAGATTTCCCGGCACCGTTTTTTCCAATCAGACCAACGCGATCACCGCCGTTTAATCTAAAGGTTACTTCTTCGAAAAGGTACTCGCCGCCAAAGGAAACGGACAGATTATGAATATTAAGCATTTATGATTTTTATTTTTGCAAATATGCCTAAATTTACCTTGCAAAAAAAACGAGATGAATCCAGCATGCTGCTGGACCCAAAATTGGCAGCACACAGGAATATGATTATAAGCCTGTGCCTAATTCCTCATTTGGGAAAAAAATTACAAACACATGAAATTCCTTAAAGGCAAAAAGTTATATAGTATTTTATTTGGTGTTTGCCCCGTTTGTCACGAGGAAAGTATGTACAAAGAAAACAACCCATACATACTAAACCGTATTTTTGAGATGCATGAACGCTGTTCCAACTGCGGCACAAAATATAAGATAGAGCCTTCATTTTTTTATGGTGCCATGTACGTAAGTTATGCGGTAGGAATTGCTTTTGCAGTGGCTGCATTTATCATTTCCCACATTTTTTTTGATGCCGGACTCCTGGTCTCATTTTGGGCAATCATTGGAACACTGGTGGTTTTTATGCCGGTGATAATGCGTCTTTCCAGAAATATCTGGATCAATTTCTTTATGAATTATAAAAAAGACGCAGGTAAAACACATCAGACTGAATAATGCTTTTTTGTGAATCGGGCCAAATCAAATTCTCCCGGTAGTGCTTTTCCTTTTTCCATTAGGTGAAGCATTTCTTCTGAAAGCATTGGGGCTATAAGCATCCCCCTGCTTCCAAAACCATTGCAACAATACAAATTCTTATACTCAGGGTGCTGTCCCGCAAGTGGTCTACGGTCCTTACTCGCGGGTCTTATTCCCGCAACCTGGTCTACCACATCAAATTTGCAATTAAATAGTGCGGTAATTTTCCGGGTTAATTCCTCTCTTGCACTTTCAGTAGTTTCAGGAGTGTTATCGCCATTATTATAGGTCGCTCCAACCCGGTAGAGATTATTCCCCATTGGAATAATAAATACTGAGGATTTTACAATTTCCTGCATTTGAAGTTCTTCTGAATAAATTATAATGTATTCTCCCTTATTGCCATTTAATGGAAGATAATTAAAATAGGGGTTCTTTTTTAAACCGAAACCTTCGCAGAAAATTATATTCCTGGCCTTTAAACCATTGTAATCCACATGGTCTTCTTCAATTTTTAAGGCCTGATGGTCAAAATTCTCAAAACTTATCACATTTTGCTTTTTCAGATGATTTCCGTATTCTGATATCATTAATTCTGTATCGACCGTTCCTGTATGCAGAACTTCCCCGAATCCAAAATCAGATTCAATACAGGGATTTAATTTCTGTTTAAGATCAGTGTTCAGGAATTTTGAAAGCACAGGCTTATCGGCGGCAGAAAACCAGTTGTTCTGTTCTTCGGCTGAATTGAATCTTCTGTAAATCTTCCGGGGATAAAACAATCTAACCTGAAGTTTTTCCTCGATTTTCCTGTAGAATGGAATTGCAATTTCAAGTTGCTTATCGGCCTGCCAGGCCAGAGTAAATCGTTTCAGAATAACCGGATTAATTAGCCCGGCTGCTACCACAGAGGCTTGTTGAGTACCCCCTTCGAATACCTTATAGCTTAATCCGTTTTCCTCAAGTCGCTCACAGAGAGAAATCCCACTCAGCCCTAAACCAACAATTATATAGTCTAACATAGCTTAAAAATAAAACTTCTCAGGGAAACTCCGAAACTTAATATTTATCCCAATAAAAAAAGCGTCCGTAAAAAGGACGCTTTTTTTATATTGATAAGGAACTTCATTAGTAGTTCCACATATCCTGCTCGAAATTCCGAATTTGTTCTTTTATACGTTCAGATTCCAGAAGCTGCATGAAGGCATTATCTACAATATAATCGTTAATTTGCCTGTCTCCCTGGACGTTCTCTTCCTGATAAATAATCCCGTTAAACCGCCTTGCATTAAGCAAATGATCAAAGCTTAAACTTTGTGAGCTGTTACCTCCGCTAAACGCCTGGTGTTCGTGTAGCAGTTCACGGGCATCAGGGAACCAAACCCAGAAAAGCTCAACAAGGTCAGTTTGGCCTGAATCGATGAAGTTTACATCTGGCGCAACCGGTGCAATTCCGAGTAAACGATACTTTAATTCAGCCTGACGCTTATCGAAATACCACATCCCACGGATATGATATTCAGCAATATCAGCAGCGGTAAGATCACGTCTATCTATAAACTGTTCGTCTACCTGTTCACCGGCATTATATTGTTCAATACCGAGATCAGTAGTGTCAACCTTAGAAAGAGTTGCCTCAATGTCCTTAAGTGAGCGTTTTTCGGTAAAATAAGAATCGGCATATATATTTTCAATTGTACCATCCTTTATACCTTTCATCAAAACATCGTAAAGAGCTCGACGATTTCCACCAATATTATTAGTGTCTATTGGGTAAAACAATGGGAAGTTTACCCGCTCATCAAGATCAATGATCTCCCATACATTTTTAGACCAAAGTACATCTCTGTCTTCAATATAGCCATATTCCAGGGGTTCATCATTAAGATCGCTTAAAAGCTGAGCTTCGGTTGGTTCACCGATCTCATCAGGGCTTTTAGCGTTCAGAATGTTTGTTTGCCCAAAGGAAACTGTGGTGAAAAACACCAGTGTTATAGCAAATAATCCTCTCCAGCTCATGGTCATAATTTTTATTAATTAGTAAGCTCAATTACTACAGGAGCTACTTTCTTCAGCATATATCCGGAATTATTAGATAAACGCGCATTGATATCAAATATTGTGACGTTCTCTCCTCTTCCTGCACGTCTCAAGGCAGCTTTTGCTCTGTCATCAAGACGACTTCCATTAACCTGGATAGTTGGTTGTCCAGGAACTTTAAAGCTGAATCCGGAAACATTTAGATCGATGTCAAAGTCAAAATCAGGTAAAGCGGCTCCAATGCTGGACACTTCAAGACTGTTACGTTGCATCTTTACTGCGCCGTCTTCACCACGCACTGTACCAACAGGACGAGGAATATCTTTTATTCTAAAAGTCGAACTTGAAGGATAGCTTTCCCCATCTATAGTTCCCGTAACATTAATCTTAACCTCTCTTGCCTGAAGACTGGTAACATCCATCATATAGCTGCTTCCTGAAGTCTTTCTTAAACCTGGAGCTGATGCACTCACGTTATTATCCGGCACTCCAGCCATAGAAATGGTAAGCGGGTTCTGTACCCCACGATAAAGAACATTCATCTTGTCAGCAGATATTGTAGCCGCATTAGGTTTTGGAATTACAGAAAACTCCTGCTCTACAGGAACAACAGTTTCTTCTCCGCCTTCCACAAAAATAAGACTCCCTTCAAGTTTATGTTGCCCGGCACTTCCTGCATCCACATTTAACACTACCCTACCATCTTCGATGGTATAGTCAGATTCGCTTAATTCACGTCCATCAAGGCTTAATTCAACCCTGTTAGGTTTGGTGGTAGCATCTTTTCTTCCCAGTACAATAGAGCCATCAAAAGTTTCTCCCTGGTAATAAGCAGACCTTGGAGTCTCAAGCAAAGTCGTATAGTTGGTCATTGCGACCTCACTCTGTAACTGCCCGGACAACATAGCCGAAAGAATATCATTCTCGGTTGTTTTAATATCAGATTGGGTTTGCGTCATCTTGGTTAAAGAAGCGATCAAAGGATAACCCTGGTAATGATACATTAGCCATGGTTGAGTTACGTTCTCTCTATTGGTTACTTCCTCAGTAGAAAATTCCTCAGCAACCTCTTCAGCAATTTGTTGATAATCATCTCCTATTATTTCGATTACTCCTTCACGGTAGACTCTTATCTGCTCCAGGAACTCTTCTCCCTTAGGACTAACCCTTCCACTGGCAAAGAACATATTGTCCAGTTTATCTGACCTGTCCATAGCCTCATAATTGCTTTTCCCTTCTTCATCATATTCTGCCAGCAATTCGTTCTTTATGCCTTCGATATAATCATTAAGGTTTTGCGAGAGTTCGTGAACTCTTTCAGCATCTTCTTTAATCTCTACGTATTTTTCAGGTTGCTCATCGACTTTGGCGTCAAGGCCTGCCATAAAAGCATTGTTACGTTCAGTGGTAGATATATTTGATGCATTTAATTTTTCGTTCATAAGTCCGAAGGCCGTAAGAACCTCCTTAGACATATTTAATGCCATCATCGCGATGAAAACCAGATACATTAGGTTAATCATCTTTTGTCTTGGTGTTTGTCTTCCAGACGCCATGTGCTAATTAGTTTTGTTGTTTAAAATTTCGGATAACTCGTTGGGTTTAATTAAACTAATTAGTGGTCACCCTACCATTCATAGCTGTAAGCATTCCACCGTAAACTCCGTTAAGAGAAGACAGGTTGGTTGCCAGCGAATCCATTTGATCTTTTAGCCTACCAGCGTTTTCTGCAACTTCCTGGTTGATCTCAGCCTGTCGTGAGGCCGATTCAACCTGCACTTTATAAATATTGTTTAAAGTTTCCATTTGAGCGGCAGCCATGGTAAGCTCTTCACTGTATTTTTTCTGTGAAGCCATACCATCCACTGTAGGAGCAATTCCTTTAGCTGCTCCTTCAAAGTTTCGAATACTTTCTCCGAGGCTACTCATCAGATTTGCATCTATTTTAGCATCCCGAAGCATTTCATCAAGCTTTTTAGATAAAAGGCCTTCTGCTTCTTTCTCTTCTTCAACAACCATGGATTGCTTTCTATTATCGGCGGCAGTTGCTCCTGCCAATTCAGGATAAACTAAAGACCAGTCAAGATCATCGTCTACCGGTTCAAATGCTGAATATGCAAAAACCAGAGCTTCAACAATAAGTCCTGCAATAAGCATAGGGTTACCACCAGGCCAGTGCATTAATTTAAAAAGCGCTCCTAATATTACAATAGATGCACCTAAACCGTACACCATATTGGTTATTTTTTTTGAGGATCTTGAATTTGCCATAATTAAGAGGGATTTAGATTTTCTTTATTTTAAAATAGGTTATAGTTCCGGGTTAATTAGTGTTGGGTTGGTTGAGGGTAACATCTGTACCTAAATAATCCTGTACAGTTCTGAAGCCAATATAACTTCTTGCAGAATCTGCATATTCATAATCCCTGGAGCTAACTTGCAGGAAGTATGCAACATCTTTCCAGGATCCTCCGCGCACCACTTTGCGCATGTCTTCTTCGTTATTAACGGTAGGGTTCATTGAAGACATATATTGATAGGATGCAGGATCATAAGAGGAGTTCACCCATTCTGATACGTTCCCTGCCATATTATACAACCCGTAGTCATTAGGGTCGTAAGATTTAGCCTCTACGGTATAAAGCGCCTGATCTGCGGCGTAATCGCCCCGCAAAGGCTTAAAGTTTGCCATAAAACATCCGCGGTCATTCTTTGCGTAAGGACCACCCCATGGGTATGTTGCTCCTTCTAGGCCGCCCCGGGCTGCATATTCCCATTCCGCCTCAGTTGGCAGTCTATATAAGGGCACATTGTGGTCTCCTTTAGATCGCCTGTAGGCATTATGGTAAAAAGTTCTCCACTGGGTGAAGGCTTTGGCCTGTTTCCAGGAAACTCCTACCACGGGATATTCATCAAAAGCACTATGCCAGAAATAATCATTATGCATAGGCTCGTTATAGGAATAGTTAAAGTCTTTTATCCAGACAGTAGTATCAGGATAGATGGCAATTTCTTCGCTTTGAATAAAATCACTTCTGTTCCCTTCAGTTCTTGCCGCCTGCTCAATATTCATATAGGAATATTTGAACTTAAGTTTTTTAACATCAATTGTACGCTGGCCATTGTATACTTCCTCCATCGGAATATACATAGTATCCATCACCTCGGCATAATAAACATCAGGATAATCTTCGGTATCCCAGATTATATCCACATCCTTATTAAGTTTTCGATTTTCATAATCATCGGTAGGGCCACCTGTACCATAGGAATTAAGCATATATTCCTCGTAGGGGCTAAGGTCATCGGTATCTGCATCTGCAAAAGCATATTCCCCAATTCCGTCATTCCCGGGAGTTTCTCCCATTTCTTCAGCCATTATTGCTAAACGAACCCTAACGATTGAATCTTTTACATAATCTACAAATTGGCGGTATTCCGCATTAGTGATTTCGGTTTCATCCATATAGAATGACCGAACGGTCACAGTTTTTGGAGGTGCGTTCTTTTGGTCTGCGATATCATCATCAGATTTCCCCATGATAAAAGCTCCACCTGGGATTAATGTCATACCGTAAGGTTTCTCCGGATTCCATTTTTTCCCTTTCGCACCCACCAGCTGCCCACGGTCTCCCCGGCCACAACTAAAAAGCAAGGCAAGAACAGCAATTAGCGAAATAAACTTCTTCATAATTTCTCTTAAGGTTAAGACATATTGCTTTTACGGCAGTAAACCTATCTATTTATTTTTTAAAAAACAATAATTTCGGTAAAAATACAGTAAATACAATTAGTGTCTGAAATTTGTTTAAACTTCGTTTTTTCTCTTGGCTTTATACCATCTTTCGGGGATCACCTGGTTGCAAGCTTCCATGTAATCTTCTTCGCTGCAAGGTAATAACGTATGGCGTTTTAATTTAGTATTGACATTTGCAAGAAAAGGTATTTCTATCCACCATCTCCCACTCAGAGGGCTTTTATAAAACACCAGAACCTCATCATCTATAGGTACCTGATATTTAATAAACTCTTTTTTTGCCGAAATAGTATTTTCATTGGTACGGTAATTTACTCCTTCAATGAAATACCACAGGATCTGGGCTACCAGCATATCACCCTGACTCCCCATTCCAGGGCTATATTCATACAGCCCAAAGGAGGAAACTTTATCGCTGATTCCAGCATATCTGGATAGCGCACAAATTTCTCTGCCATCAAAACCATTCGGCGAAATTCCGGCACCTAAATCTGCAGCATTAACCGCACCCAGGTCTATTCCTACCAAATTGGCATCTCTCATTACCGGCTCAACGAGGCTTATATTATTAACTACTTCTCCCAGGCGATAAGCGTCGAAGAACAACCTATCCATTAATTCTATTTCATCCTGCGAATTGAAATAGGTCTGATATCCCAAATTAGAATAATTAAAAAGATTATAAGGCTGATTTACTACGATTTTTCCTACATAAGAATGATTACTTATAGGCTGCTCGGCATCGCCAAGGTCGAATCTATGATCTATATTTACCAGGTTCACCATTTGATCCAGGGTGTCGTAGGCGCGATATTGAGCATAAATTAAATCCTGGCTTCCTCCCAGTATTATTGGAATAATATCCTTTTTCACCAAACCGGACACCAAATTCTGAAGAGCGTAATAGGTGTCTTCTACAGAATCACCTTTTTCAATATCTCCAAGGTCAACCATATTCAAATGCCAGTTCCCGGGATAAAGACTATAAAATGCTCTTCGGATATTATTAAAATGAAGCGGATTTTCGCCTTCCTCGCTCAACCGGTTTTCCTTAACACCTACCAGTGCTATCTGTACATTTTCCAGCTCGGGTAAGCCAGCACTTTCACTATGTATTTGCAGACTACCATTGATAGCCTGGTTGTTTCCCCCTGACAATTCTTCAATTATTTCAGGGTTGACGGGACTCAGAAATTCTAAATCCATAAATTATTTCTTTTTGGTAGTTTTCTTTTTAGCAGCAGTCTTTTTAGTAGCTGCTTTTTTCGCCGGAGCCTTTTTCTTTGCTGTTTTCTTTTTTCCTCCCTTTTTTTCCAGGATATCTTTAACTTCCTCAAGTGTTAGTTTAGTAGCATCCACCGTTTTAGGAAGTTCAATTTTCGTCTTCCCCTTAATAATATTAGAGCGCCCCCAGCGAGCCTTCTCTACCCTTATCCCTTCATCTTCCCAATTGTGGATCACTTTATCCTTTTCTTTTTGAATCTTGTCCTCAATTAGAGTTTCAATGTCATTGTCTGAGAGATTATCAAAATCGTATTTCTTATTTACATTGATGAACATTCCGTTCCATTTTAGAAATGGACCAAATCGACCTACTCCTTTTTGCACAGGCATTCCGTCGTATTCATAAATTGGAGCATCGGCTTTTTCTTTTTCCTTAATAAGTTCCATAGCACGATCAAACTCTACACTTAAGGGATCTTCTCCTTTTGCCAGCGAAACATATTTTTTGCCGAATCTCACATAAGGTCCAAAACGGCCGTTATTCACCTCAACGTCTTCTCCTTTATATTCTCCCAAATGCTTCGGAAGCTGGAATAGGTCCATGGCTTCTTCATAGGTTATGGAATCTAAAGTCTGATCTGGACTCAGGCTGGCGAATTTGGGTTTTTCCTCATCTTCAACTGATCCAATCTGAACCATAGGCCCAAATTTTCCTAAACGCACACTCACGGGTTTTCCGGTTTCAGGATCCTTTCCTAAAATTCGTTCCCCTACTTCTCTATCAGCGTTCTTGGCAACATCTTCAACCTGCGGATGGAAGGTTTTGTAGAAATCCTTCATCATCTTGGTCCACTCCTCATTACCTTCAGCAATATCATCAAAATTCTGTTCCACCTTCGCGGTGAAATTATAATCCAGGATGTTCGCAAAATGATTAACAAGGAAATCGTTCACTACCATTCCCACTGCCGTAGGGACCAGCTTGCCTTTATCGCTGCCCACGGTTTCGGTTAAATTCTTTTCTGAGATCTTCTCTTTAGAAAGAACAAACTGAGTATAATCGCGCTCTGTTCCTTCTACCGAGCCTTTATCGATATAATTCCTGTTCTGAATAGTAGAAATTGTAGGCGCATAAGTTGACGGCCGGCCAATTCCAAGCTCTTCCAGTTTTTTAACAAGAGAGGCTTCCGTATATCGGTATGGTGGACGTGTAAACCTTTCGGTGGCGGTTATGTAATTATTTAAAAGCTTCTGATTTTCCTTTAAAGCCGGCAACATTCCGCTTTGTTCCTCGGTCTCTTCATCATCGTGTCCTTCCAGGTAAACCTTTAGAAAACCGTCAAATTTGATCACTTCACCATTCGCTGTGAACTGTTTATCGTGTTTATTGGCTTCTATTTTAAGGTTGGTACGCTCCAATTGGGCTTCGCTCATTTGAGAAGCGATTGCACGTTTCCAGATCAACTCATATAAACGCTGCTGATCTCTGTCGGCATTAACCGTATGATTTTCGAAGCTGGTTGGGCGAATGGCCTCGTGAGCTTCCTGTGCACCTTTTGTCTTTCCTTTAAAATTCCGTGTTTTCGCGTATTTCTCTCCGTAAGCCTTAAGAATTTCAGCATTAGCACCTTTTTTAGCGTCGTCTGAAAGGTTAACGCTATCGGTTCTCATATAAGTTATATGACCTGCCTCGTAAAGTCTTTGGGCCATCGTCATCGTCTTACTTACCGAAAAGTAAAGCTTTCGGGCGGCTTCCTGTTGTAATGTAGAAGTGGTAAAGGGCGGTGCCGGTGATTTTTTAGCGGGTTTGGTAGTGAGTTCGGCTACTTTAAAGTTAGCACCGAGGTTTTCTTTTAAAAAAGCTTCAGCTTCTTCCCTGGTCTCAAAATTCTTCGGAAGTTTTGCTTTAAAGGATTTTCCGTCTTCCGTAGTGAACTCAGCATCTATTCTGAAGGAGCCCTCCGGAGTAAAATCCTGGATTTCTCTTTCCCGCTCCACGATCAATCGAACAGCCACCGATTGCACTCTTCCGGCTGAAAGTCCCCCTTTCACCTTTCTCCATAATACCGGTGAAAGTTCGTACCCCACGAGCCTGTCCAGAACCCTTCTGGCTTGCTGAGCATTTACCAGGTTATAATTTATTTTCCGCGGATTATCGATAGCTTTAAGAATAGCTGATTTCGTTATCTCATGAAAAACTATACGTTTAGTTTTTTCGTCCTTAAGATTGAGCTCTTCAGCAAGGTGCCAGGCGATTGCTTCTCCCTCCCGGTCCTCATCACTTGCCAGCCAGACCATTTCGGCATTCTTGGCAAGGCTCTTTAATTTCTTAACAACGTCTTTTTTATCCTTGGAGACAATATATTTAGGCGTAAAATCCCCTTCTGTATCCACCCCAAGTTCTTTGGTAGGCAAATCGGCGATATGCCCAAAACTCGAAGCTACTTTATAGTCTTTACCAAGAAACTTTTCTATAGTTTTGGCCTTTGCCGGGGACTCAACGATCACTAAATTTTTTGCCATAATACTGCATTTTAAAGTTGCAAAAGTATATCAATTTTTTTGTAACCCACATCATGTCTTAACAAAACAACAACAAAGATGTTCGGGAGGCCCTATCAACAAAGGGACTCCGGAAATACAAAAATTTAAACTGAAAGCCCGGTAAAGGTAGGGAGCTTACCGACTTTTTTGATTTATCAGATCGAGCAGGTCTACGTCATTTCCTAGCAGAACCTCTTCTGAATTTATTCTTCCCTGTGGGGAATCATTTTCAAGTTTGAGCACTCCGCGAGGGCAAACTGCAGAGCAAATTCCGCAGCCTACACAGCTGGAACGCACAATGTTCTCGCCTTTTTGTGCATAAGCGCGTACGTCAATTCCCATTTCACAATAGGTGGAACAGTTTCCGCAGGAAATACATTGGCCACCGTTGGTGGTGATCCTGAATTTTGAGAACAAACGCTGCTGCATTCCAAGGATTGCCGCCATAGGGCAACCAAATCTACACCAAACCCTGTTTCCGAAGATAGGATAAAAGCCAACACCAATTACCCCAGAAAAGGCTGCCCCAATTAAAAATCCGTACCATTGCCGAAGCTGGTATCCGGGGAAGAAAAAGATATTCCCGTTTCCACTAAAATAATTAATCCCAATGATGGAGAGAATTATAACAAGATAACCCACAGCGCCATATTTAGCATCCTTAGCCAATTCTTTTCGCTTGAAGATCATGATAGCCGCAAATAATAAGGTAAGAAAGCCGGCAGTTCCCCAAAGGAAAACATCCCGGGTCAACCAGAATTCACCGGAATTTTCTCCCAAAAATGAATACACCACCGCTATGGTCATCACAACTACGAAAACAAGCACACTATGTATTACCCAACGTTCTACCTTCCAGGCAAAAAGGGATTTATCTGAAAGATGTCGATAAGGATCCCCAGCCGTTTCGGCCAGACCACCGCAACCACAAACCCAACTACAATACCAGCGTTTTCCGTATTTATAAGTTAAAATCGGGGTGATCACGAAAATAGCTAACAGCCCCAAAACCAGCATAAACACTCCAAGATTTCCGGCGGAAAGGAATTCGTCAACCTTATATCCGGCAAAAAGATCATAATTTAGAGGCCAGATATTAGTAGGATTAAAATAAGGTTGATTTAGCCGGACAAGAATTTCGGGAATCAGAAAGGCAAATCCCAGTTGAAAGAACATCACAGAGTATGTACGAAGAACTTCGTAGCGATTATGACGGTATTTCAGAATAAACTTATAGCCAAAGATGAAAATAGCAAGCGTATAAAGCGTTCCGTAAACAAACCACTGACTCGCCGGACCACCATTAATAAGGTGACTTAAAGGATCGAAAAGTGAGATCACTCCGGTATTAGAACCCTCTGCCGTAAGGCCTAAAAATTCAGGATACCAGTACAGTACAATATAAAATAAGGTAAGCGCGATTCCAGTAATCCAGGCCCAAAGGCCGCGGCCTGTCATGGACTTGAACCACACGCCGTCGTTCTTTATCCCCATGTGCTTCCCGCGATACAGATCGTTAGCGAAGATCACGGTCCCGACAGTCATCAAGATAAGCGAGAGACTTAAAAATAAAGTTTTATTCGGAAAATTCACATTAACCAGGGCCAGTACCAGAATAAATAAGCCTATCAGGCCTATTGCACTAGCCAGTTTCTGAGTTCCCGAAAGTTTAGCCGGGGCCTCACCTGTTAAAGACATATTTCGCTGTATTTTACTCATACGTGCTTTAGATCTTCTTTAAAACTATTGAAAATTTCCTTTTCATAACTATCATAAAATTCAGGGTCGAAATTGGCTTGCTTTAAATTGGCCAGAACATAATCTATCTTTCGGTTCTCATTCAGCCATTTATCAAAAACAGCGTGACGCATTCTAATCCCGAAAGTATTAATACCTAAGAATTTATTACTATTTGACTCAAATGCAATAGTAATGGCCTTGGTATTATCTTTATGCTGCCAGTGAAAATGTAATTCGCCCTTTGGAGGATCTGCCGAAACCTTCCCATAAGTCATGAATTCAATATCAAAAAATTTCGCCGAATTAAACCAATTCCCGGGATTATATTTTTTTGGATTTCCGGTAAGGGTCTGAGCAAGGGTTTCCCCCATTATCCTTCCGGTGTACCAAACAGCTTCAATCGAATTCCGATTAGATTGGGGCTCTTTTAGTTGCACACAATCACCTATGGCATAAACATCACTGATATTAGTTTCTAAATATTCATCCACCAGGAATCCTCTTTCGGTTTCGAGTTCCGAATCTTTTAAAAAATCAATATTGGGCCTTACTCCGGCACAGAGGCCTACCAAATCGCATTCAATCTCTTCGCCTGAGTCTGTGATCACCCCTTTCACTCGACCGTTTTCATCACCAATAATTTTATCGAGATGGGTTTCGTGACGAAGATCAACACCATGAGATCTCACGTGTGCTGAGATCATTTTGGCGTCTTGCATAGGCAGTATATTTTGCCAAAAGGCCTTTTCCCTAATCAAAAAAGTGACCTCAATATTTCTGGTTTTCAGCATTTCAGCAAGTTCAACGCCTATAAGTCCACCGCCAACTATAACGGCTTTTTTGCAATTTTGAGTGTTCTCTTCCAGGAGTTCCAGGTCCTGCTTGGAAACCAAACCTTGTACACCTTTTAAATCCTGACCTTCCCAACCAAATTTATTGTAAACCGAACCGGTTGCCAGTACCAGCTTATCGTAATTCAAAGTTTCTTCAGAAGAGAAATAAAGTCTTTTTTGCTGAAAATCTATTTTTTCAACCCAGGCTTTTTTGAGTTCTATCCGATTTTTTTCCCAGAACCAGTCTTCATAGGGTTTAAGATGCTCCCATTTCATATGGCCCATATACACATACATCAAAGCGGTACGAGAAAAGAAATAATCACTTTCCCCAGAAATCACCGTAACACGTTTATCAGAGTTTTTCCTGATATGCCGGGCGCAGGTAATCCCTGAAATCCCATTGCCAATAATGACTATATGCTCCATTTTTCGGTTTTAGCAGCAACCTCCTCCATCATAATGAAAGGTGGATTCACTGATATAAATATCGTCTCTGCCAAGCTTTGCCAAATCTCCGGCTGTTTTATCACAAATAGCCAGCGGCTGATTTTTTAGCAGGATGTGTCCTTTTTTATCGTCAAAGTAATCATTTTCTCCGTAATAGATCGCAGCTTTTCCTGTAAACACACAAGGACCGTCTTCCGGCATAGGGTCTTTTATAGCCGCAACTTCCACCGCTTCAATATAAATCAATTCTGAAGTTGGGTAATTCTTTGGATCAAGAATTCGGTATGGTTTTCTCGCTCTTATTTCTATAGTTCCAAAGCCAACATCGGTGAGGGCTTTCACATATTCATTAAGCGGAAGGCTTCCGCTAAGGCATAAAGCCCGCAGGCGCTCATCATTTCTAAGTTCATCGTTCATCCCTTGTTCGCAAACGGGATCACTCATCACCAACCGTCCGTGAGGCTTTAAAACCCGATACATTTCCTCGAGCGCCTTTTTCAAGTCTTCAGCCTTAAAAATATTGAACAGGCAATTCTGTGCTGCCACATCAATACTTTCATCTTCCAGGGGCAAAGAAAGTGCATCACCCTTTCGAAGATCAATAAATTCTGATTTAAACCAGGGGTTTTGCTTTTCGGCTTCGGTGAAATTTTTTCTGGAAGCATCTAACATTTCCGAAACAGAATCTACGCCAATAACTCCCTTCTTTTGACGAGAAAAATAGGCGAATTGTAGTAATTCCATTCCTCCCCCCACTCCCACGTAAAGGATTTTAGGATTGTTTCCCAAATCCCGTGGATGCACTGTACTCCCACATCCGTAATTCATTTCCTGCATTATTTGCGGAATTTTTAAGCCGGGAAGTTCCCACACAGGATTGGTAGTACAGCAAAGCCCAACATCGGGCGTTAATGCAGCTTCCCGGTAGACATCTCTTGTAGTTTCCAGATAACTCATCTCTTCTATATATTTTTAACGACTTCTTTAAA